>JAJFUG010000203.1 GCA_021372515.1 bacterium | reverse complement strand
GCCGTGTGCCACTACATCAAGGAGACAGGGGATTTACAGATCCTTAAGGAACAGGTCGCGTTCTGGGACACCGGTGAGAAGCAGAGCCTGCTGGAACGTCTGGCCCTCTGCCTGGACACCACCTGGCGTCTGCGCGGCGAGCACGGCCTGCCTCAGACCGGGCATGCGGACTGGAACGACGGGCTCAACCCAGGGTCGATGGAAAGCGAGAGTGTGTTCAACGCCATGCTGTTCTGCGCCAGCGCGCGCGAGCTGGCCGCCCTGGCCGATTTCACCGGGCACAGGGACCTGGCTGCTGAGTGCCGCGAGCGCTACGAGCAGATCAAGAAAATCACGAATGAAGTGGCCTGGGACGGCGCCTGGTACCGGCGTATCCTGCTCAAGGGCGGCGGGCATATCGGCGGGAAGGATATCACCCCGGGCAGTATTTTCCTGGAGCCGCAGGCCTGGGCCGTGATCGCGGGCGTGGCCGAGGGCGAGCGGAGGCTGACCCTGCTCGATTCGGTGAACAAACACCTGGCCGGCCCTTACGGCGTGAAGCTCCTCGATCCGCCCTACCTGGACTACAACCCCACCTGGGGTTCGATCAGCATCCCGCTGCCCGGCCACAAGGAGAACGGGGCCGTGTTCTGCCACGCCGCAAGCTGGGCCGTGGTGGCCGAGGCCCTGGCCGGACGCGGCGGCCGCGCCTACGACTACTACCTGCGCATGGCCCCCACCACCGCCAACCGGATCGCCGAGCTGCACGAGACCGAGCCTTATGTCTACAGCCAGCACATCGCCCAGGCCCCGTTCCAGTGGCCGGGACGGGCGCGCAACAGTTGGCTGACCGGCAGCGCCACCTGGTTCATGCTCGCTTCCAGCCAGTATATCCTGGGCGTGCGGCCCAGCCTGGCCGGCTTGACTCTCGACCCGGCCGTGCCCGCCGATTGGAAAGAGTTCAGGGTGACACGGCGGTTCCGCGGGGCGACCTACGAGATCACGGTGACCAACCCGGACGGCCGCGAAAAGGGCGTGCGCAGCCTGACCGTGAACGGCGTGCCGGTGGAGGGCGCCATGATCCTGCCCGCTCCGGAAGGCAGCACGGTGAAAGTGGAGGCGGTGATGTAGGTTGTTGACGGTTTGATAGCAGGGGGAGGGCTTTGCCTCCCCCTTTTAAAAAGGGGGGCCCGGAGAAGAAGGATTCGTTAATCACCCGATAATACTGAAGCTCAATCTTTGCATACTTGCTTCATCAGTTCTTCCAAGCTCGTTCCCTGGTCTGGCAGGAGTTCCCGCAGGGAATAGGCCTCCCGCAGCCAGTAACAGGCCTGTTCCGGGTCAATCTCAACCAGGATTATCCCCAAGTTGGCAGCTGCCCGGCAATAATGCTGGGGATACTCATTTTTATTCCATATATCCAGTGCCGCACGGTAACACTCCTGGGCCTGACGCACGTTCTGCTCACGCTCAGACGAGTCCTGTGACGGCAATTCCATATATGAAATACCCAAGTTGTTCTTTGTTTTAGCATATTCCAAAGGGTACTCATCATTAACTCTTATTTCCAGCGCTGCACGGAAACACCTCTGCGCCTTCCCAAGGTTCCGCTTGCGCTCAGCTATATCCCGCGACGGCAATCCGATGTACGCAACACCCAAATTGTTCTGTGTCGAGGCATATTCCAAGGGGTATTCATCCTTCTTCCACATCTCAAGTGCAGCATAGTAGCACTCCAGCGCCTGTTCAACGTTCCGCGTGCGCTCAACTATATCACTTGACGGCAATTCCATGTATGTAGCACCCAAATTATTCTGCGTCCTAGCGTATTCCAAAGGGTATTCGATCTTATTCCTTATTTCCAGCGCCGCATGGTAACATTTCAGCGCCTCCCCCAAGTTCCTCGCACGCTCCTCTGCGTCCTGCGTAGGCAAATCCCTATCTGCGCCAGCAAGATTGTTCTGCGTCGCTGCATATTCCAAGGGATATTCATCCTTCTTCCTTATCTCTAGCGCGGCATAGTAGCACTCGATCGCCTGTTTCACGTTCTTCACACGCTCCGCTGCATCCAATGACGGCAATTCCCTATACGCATTACCCAAATTATTCTGAGTCATTGCATATTCCAAAGGATATTCGTCCCTTGTAAAAATAGCCAGCGCTTGCAGATATTTATCTTTGGCGGTTTTTAAATTGGAGACTCTGATTTTACTAGAGGAATAAGGCAATTTTCTGTAGGCATTGGCTTGAGATCCCAGAGCAACAGCTTCGGCGAATGCGTCTTTTGCTTTCCGCGCCAGCCGGAGAGACTTGGCATAATGCTCCAGAGCCTTGTTGAATTTTCTTTTATCGTAATAAACATTCCCGATCTGCAGCTCAATCGCGGCGCTTTTTTCAGGGTCTTTTTCTTCTGTCAAAAGGCTGCTGTAATCCGTTATCGCACCGTCTAAATTTCCGGCCGCTGCCTTTTTCCGCGCTTCCTCGTAGAGGTCTTTCCTCGGACTGGGAGGCAGGGCAGGCCAGCCGTCCTGATAGTCAATGGGTTGAATTGTGATATTCAAGCTGGCGCCCTGCGCAAGGCTCACATTGTTCAATTCAATTTTCGGCCCGTGCTGATCCTGACTGATATTGCACGTTCCACCCTGGGTGCCTTCAATTACAACCTGCCTTGAATTGTCATTCGAAGTGATAGTTTTCCCCGTTGCTTCCTTTTTCTTGAATATCAATCGCCACCACAACTTACAAGTGCTCACAACAGCTGCTGTAATAATACCGCCAGCCACTTTTTGCCACAGTGGCAAAGCCGAGAAAAAATCTTTTATTTCGGCCCCGGTCATAGCTACATGCCTTTAGAATCAAGAAAAACCATATTCCGCCTGTATAAGCTCAAGACAAAATACTCCCTTTTTTATTAAATTCAACAATCTTCTGACTTAGTTCAGTAAATCAAAAAAGGGCGGACCCCTGGGTCCGCCCCTACAGCGACTGGAGAACCAAAGGCCCCGCGGGCTCAACTGCCGGGCGAACACAAGGTTCGCCCCCACGGCCGGGCCGGACCCCGCCGCGCAACCAGTCGGCCGCGGGCAAGATCAAATGTCCGACCAATCCCCTCATCAAGCCCCGGCCGCGCCCTGCCTGCGCCACTCGGCCAGGATATCATCCAGCGTGCGCCGGAGCGCCTTGAGCATTTCGGGCTTGGAGCCGCACGCCACCCGTCCGCTGGCCGCCCCGGCATGGCCCGAGCCGATATCCAGCGCGCGCATGATCGCCCCCAGGTCGCGCGATTCGGGCCGTGAAAAGGAGGCGATGTTGAGGCTCATCGAGAAGACGAGATCGGTGGTCTTGACCCCGCGCTCGAACATGCTGTTCACCTCGAGCACGGCCAGGGCGGCCGGGTCGATGAGTTGCGCCAGGTTCTTGACCACCGCGGCGCGGCGGGCGTGGCCGGTGAAATCGAGCAGGATAATCTCGTGTTCCGGGTCGAGGTAGCCGAACGAGTCCTGGATGACCTTGAGCATCCGCTCCTCATCCCGGCGGAACGCCTCGGCTTTGGCCACGGCCTCGCTGCTCGCGGCGGTGGCCTCCAGGCCCTCATCCACCAGCGAGGCGGTCACCCGGCGCAGGAACTCGCGCCGCTCGGCCGGGGCGCCCTCACGGTACTTGAGTGCGGAGTCGAGCGCGTGGGCCGGGCTCTCGGCGCGCCACTCCTCGATGGACTGGTAGCCGAACGAGTCGATCCGGTCCGCCTCGGCGGTTAAAGTCTCCAGGTCCGGCTCGATCTCGAACTCGCGGCCGAACCACTCCAGCACCACCCGGGCACAGCTGGGCGCGGCCAGGCGCAGGCCGGGCAGGCTGTCGGGGTCGATCCCGCGCAGGCGCACCTCCTCCAGGTTGGCCTCGTGGTGGTCGAACCACATCCCGCACTGCAGTGGGTAGGGCAGGTCGCAGACTATGTCCGCCTGTCCGGTGCTGACCCGCGCATTCTGGATGTCGCCCGGGCCGGCGAACGCGACCCGCTCGATCTGCATGAAATATCCGGTCAGGGCGGCGCTCGCCACCCCGTCGAAATCGTCGTGTGTCACTATCCGGTTGAACATTGTCCTCTCCTGGCTCTGATTGTCCCCCGCGCCTCTCTGCCTGCAATCCACTCCCGGGGCAAACATACCCCCTGGCGCGGCCCCAGTCAAGCGCCCCTTGAGCGAGATTGCCGCTCCCGGCTTGACAAGCGCGCCGCAACGGTCCTACTATTACGGCAAACCTTTACGCAGCCCCTCAACCCCAGCCCTGTCAGGGAGACCGCATGAAAAAGACGCTCATTCTCCTGCTGCTCGTGGCCGTGGCCCTGCCACTTTACGCCGCAGGTAAAAAGGCCCCCAAACAGAAAGCCGCGCTCTGGGACTGGATGAATTCCGCCAGCGACTCGGCCCTGGCCTGCGCCCACGGAATCTGGGAGCACCCCGAGCTGGGCGAGCACGAGACCTATTCCAGCCGCCGCCTTGCCGACTACCTGGAGAGTAACGGGTTCACTCTGGAGTACGGCGTGGCCGATGTGCCCACCGCCTGGGTCGCCACGTTCGAGAACGGCGCGGGGCCCTCGGTCGGCTATCTGGCCGAGTTCGACGCCCTGCCGGGGCTGAGCCAGAAAGCGGGCTCCCCGGTGCGCGAGCCCCTGGTGACCGGCGGCCCGGGCCACGGCTGCGGCCACAACCTTCTGGGCACGGCCAGCGCGTTCGCCGCGGTGGGAGTGAAAAACAGCATGCAGGAGCGCGGCATCCACGGCACGCTGCGGGTCTACGGCTGCCCGGCCGAGGAAACCCTGGTGGGCAAAATCTACATGGCCCGCGCCGGCATTTTCAACGCCTCGCAGGTCATGCTGGCCTGGCACCCGGGCTCCGGCAACGAGGTCAACTATTCCAGCTCGCTGGCCATGACCTCGATCAAGTTCAAGTTCCACGGCCGCACAGCCCACGGCGCGGGCGACCCGCACCACGGGCGCAGCGCCCTGGACGCGGTGGAGCTGATGGACACCGGGGTGAATTTCATGCGCGAGCACGTGATGGACAAGGCGCGCATACATTATGTGATCACCAACGGCGGCGGCGCGCCCAACGTGGTGCCGGATGTGGCCGAGGTCTGGTATTTCGTGCGCGCGCCCAAGACCGAGGACCAGCGCCCGATCCTGGAATGGGTGCGCCAGATCGCCGCGGCCGCGGCCCAGATGACCCAGACCCGGATGGAGGAGAACCTTCTTTCCTCCTGCTACGAGGTGCTGCTGAACGACCCGCTGGCCCAACTGCTCCAGAATAACCTGGAGCTGGTGGGCCCGCCGCGTTTCGACTCCGCCGACTGGGAGTTCGCGCGTGAGCTGTCGAAGAGCTTCGACAAGCCCGACTCGATCCCCCTGGACACGACAGTCGGCAAGCTGGAGCTCGTGCCGCAGGACAAGTGGGTTTTCGGCAGCGGGAGCACGGATGACGGGGACGTGAGCTGGTGCGTGCCCTACGGCTGTCTCAGCACGGCCTGTGCGGTCAAGAAAGCCCCCTGGCACGCCTGGCAGACCGTGAGCGCGGTCGGCTCGCCGGTGGGGGACAAGGGGATGGTCGTGGCGGCCAAGGTGTTGGCCGGCGGCGGCCTCGACCTCATGACCGACCCGGCCTGGATCGACAAGGCGAAAGCGGACTTCGTCAAGCAGTTGCGCGGGCGCACCTACAAGTGCGGGGTGCCGGATTCGCTGGCCCCGCCCGCCCAGCGCTGAAAAAACAACGCCGAAGTTTGATAACTATCCGGCAGCTTACATCCGTATGGCACCCGTATGTAACCGCTTATCCTTCTTTCGTTTTGGCGAAAGAAGCAAAGCCAGCGGGGGCCGCGAACTCGTCCGAACCACGACTCATTTTCCGGCTGTGGTGTTCCCGAAGCTTTGAGCACGCTGCCAGTTTGGAGCGGCGGCGCTGCCGCGAATCGCCGCCACACCGCGGACTACTTTTCAACCTGTCCGTTTCACGCGCCGCTCCACGCTGCCCGTGGTGCAGGCTCAGACAGGCGCGGCCCCCAAAGACAACCGCGGCGGCCGGACGGCCGCAATGGGATCGAATTAGAACCCATTGATGAAAAGCCCGCCGGCCTGAACGTAAGATTACAAGAAAAAACCAAACTGGTATGTGGCGCCGCCCCCGTAGGGATCGCTCCCGGCGGGGGATTCCTTGTGCATAGAGCGCAGGCAAAGTAATTATTTCTCTTGACAACATAATCTGTTTCGGTTAAGCTGGCGGCAAATTCACCTCCGCCCCAATCTCAACCCAGCCGGAGGCCACCCGTGCGCGTCCGGAACATGATAACCCTGCTCTGCCTGGCTCTGCTGTACGCAGCCTGCGGGAAAAAGCCGCAGCCGTCCGCCGCCCCAGCGCCGCAGGCCGAGGCGGTCCAGGCGGAACCGGACAGCGCAGTCGCGGAGGCCCCGCCGGCCGACACTGTCACCGTCCCCAAAAGAAAGACCATCCGCGACTACAAATCCGCCCTCACGGAGCGGGACTGGCAGAACGCCCTGGACAGCATCCCCACTCTCTCGCTCCAGACCGCCGACAGCCTGGGCCGCCCCTTCATACCGCCCGCAGTCCTGCACTGGCTGATCCGGGAGGGCTACAGCATCCCGCAGTATTCTATGTGGGAGGTCTTCCCTTCCAACTATTTCGACGCCCACCTGTTCGACCCGGCGGTCACCGACTGGGTGGTCCTGGCCTCCAAAGACCATGTCTCCCGTATCCTCATCTTCCGCGGCTGCAACCCCGAGGACACCCTCTCGCTCTACCCGGCCCCGGACCGGGATTACCTGGAATACCTGGGCGAGGGCAAGTTCGGCTATTACCGCCAGGTCGAACACTACAGTCCGGAACGAATCCTGTCCGATGCCCGGCGGTTCGGAGCGCCGGACACGACGTTCAAGATCGAGCACGACGGCCTGGATGTCCGCTATGCCATCCCGGGCGGCGGAGGGCTGTATTTCGCCGACGGCGAGTGGCTCCATCTGCCCGGGGAATTCTACAAGCCACCCACGATACCGACGGACATCTGGGAGGCCGTGGCCAGGGAGGTGCCCGGCCACCCGGCCTCGGCCTTTGCCAGGCTCCCGAAAGGGATTGCGGAATGGATCGACAGTCACGGCTACACCATTCCACTGCCGGAACAATGGCTGGTTCTCGAACCGAACGACCAGTACAACATCCTCTGCGGCGAATTCAGCCGGCCGGGCCAGAAAGACTGGATTGTCCTGGTGCTTAAGGACGAGGTTTCATCCATCGCCTTTTTCCCGGCCGGAGACACGACCGGAACGGAACTGTTCGGTTCCGGGAAAAACATGGATTTCCTGGCCTACATGACGGATGGACTAACCGACATTCTGGCCGGCTTTTCCCGCATCCTCGAAATCGTTAAACCGGAAGAGCTCAACGTATACCAGGGCATAATCCACCCGGAACTACTGCACGCTGCAGTATTTTCCGGTGGAATCGAGTCCTACCATTGTTACAGCGTTTATTACAGGGAAGAAGGCGTATGGAAAGCCCTCAACTGTCCCGATTAGCCGGACCTGAACAGTGCCAATGCTTTGTGCCTTTACCTTCTATGGGGTGTATATCAACATGCGAAAAAAATCGCACGGCGTTTCTTGCGAACCAGTCTCTCTGCTCCTGTGACTGTCTCGTATAATTTATATCCACCTGTTCCCCGAACATGTGCGTATTGTGTGGATTCTCGAAAGGCTTCGGGTTTTCTTCGCTGTTGCAGCCGCAGTCAAAGCGCCCGCCGCAGACCAGGCTCATATCGTTGATCTCCAGTATCTTCTGCGCCGGTTTGACCCGTTCGAATAAATCCTCTTCCTTCAGACTCTTCGGCTTGAAAGGAACATTCAACAATTCCCTCTGTTTCTGAGGGTCGGGCTTACTGAAAGTGGCGCTTCTCGGCTTGAGGATGTCGAATGTCCCCGCCTTGTAGGCGCGAACATACTCTTCGGCCAGCGCTGTTATCGACTCGATCAGTTGGGGCGTGCCGTAGTGGTTATCCGGATGCTCCTTCACTAACGGTTTTCCTCCGGCCAACACATAATTATCGGATGGAGGCAAAGGTTCCAGCTTGCCCTTGTACCGTACGAATATCGTGAAGCTCTTCTCGGCCAGTTGCCCGTACTTGGGATGCACGAACCGCGCCGTGACTGTCACGTCCCCGCACACCCCGTAGCTGGTGTAGTCCACACTCACCCCGCCCCGGCCGCCGTCCAGCGTGAAAACGGATTCTCCGTTAGACTTGAACATACTAAAGCTCCCGGTGGCTTTCACGTTGGGTTTGTCGAGATGGTGGTTGTGACCGCAGCTTTGACCGTTGAAACTCAGGTTCAGGTAGACCTTGCAGCCGGCCGGGCCGCGGAACTTCACCAGGTTGGGCGCCACCTGCTCGTAGAATTGTGTCGCATCGGATTTGTACCGAAGCTCCACATTTATTTTGCTGGCTGGGGTCTCGCCGCGGAACACCTCCGCCTCGGTGGCCTTGATATCGATCCGGTGTTTCCTCTGCTCTGTCCCGGCCGGGCCGCTTATGTCAAACAGCACCTCCAGCACCCCGCTCGCAATCTGCCCGCCCGGATTGATTTTCAGGTTTTGCCAGGCCGTGGAATCGCCCAGCAGAAGGCTGTCCCGGCTGAGGGAGGCGATACTGCTGTCGGCTTTGAAACCCTGGCGGCTGACAGTGGTGTCCACCTTGGGATAGAAGGTGCAGCGCGGTACGATCTTGGTGCCGTTTTCTCCCCTGAGGCGCAGGACAAGCGAATCGGACGTACAGCGGTTAGTCAGGTCAACTCGACAACTGTCGAGGCTCATGCCGCTGGACTGCTGGATTTCAGGCTTCTTCAAACTACCCATTCTCCCCTCCCCGCACGGGTGGTGGCAAGTTGTCCGGCCGAGTGCCGGCGTTTGAAAGTCACACTCGCCACTATAATAACACTTACTCCATAAATCCAGCGAAGATGGAGCGTTTGAGCGCATTTGGCGCGTTCGGTGCAAAATATTTTTCAGACAATATTCGCAATTTGTTTGAATCATCGACAATATTCCGTAGCATTTTATTGTCTGTCAACAAAAGATTTCCCAATTTTTCCCAAGAACTTGCATCGGGGTTTGTGTTAAAATATAATGAGATAAGGACATTGCTTTCGGGCATGGACCAACCTTTCAGCGGTGCCGCCAGATGCCGAAATTCACTTTCCCAGAGCTGGTCGACCTGACCCGGCTGGAACAGATGATGCACCTGTTCAGCGAGGCCACCGGCCTCACCCTGGCCGTGCTGGACACCGAGGAAAACATCCTGATCGCCACCGGCTGGCAGCGTATCTGCACCCATTACCATCGCTGCCACAGCGTGACCGCCAAGCACTGCCGCGAAAGCGACGCCTATATCAAGAGCCGACTTAAGGACAGCGGCTGTGTCACCTACCGCTGCAAGAACGGCCTCTGGGACATCGCCATACCAATCCGCATCCAGGGCGAGCACGTGGCGACTTTTTTCTCGGGTCAGCTATTCTTCACCGACAATCCACCCGATCCCGAGTTTTTCCGCAGCCAGGCCGAACGTTACGGTTTCGATTCCGAGGATTATCTCCAGGCCCTGAAAAAAGTCCCGGTGCTGTCGCGCGAGACCGTGGAAAAGTACCTGAGCTATCTTTCCATGGTGGCGGAAATGCTCTCCGAGGTTGGTTTCAGCAACCTGAAACTCAAGGAGCAGGTGCGCGAGCGCGAGCTGGCCGAGGCCGAGACACAGAAAGCGCATTCGCTGCTCAAGGGGCTGATAGACTCGGTGCAGGACCTGATATTCTACAAGGACCTGGAGGGCCGCTACCTTGACTGCAACGAGTCCCTCTGCCGTTTCGTCGGGCGCAGCAGCGACCAGATCGTCGGCTCCACGGACTACGACCTGTTCCCGCCGGAGCAGGCGGATGCTTTCCGCGAGCAGGACTCGCAGGTCATCCGGGACGGCCGTCCCCTGCGGATTGAGGAACTGGTCGAGAACTCCGAGGGCAGGCCGTTTCTGGTGGATACGCTCAAGACCCCGTATTTCGGGGCCGCGGGCGAGGTCCTTGGCCTGATCGGCCTGGCGCGCGACATCACCGAGATCAAGCGCATGCAGGAGGAACAGGCCAAGATTGCCAAGATCGAATCGATCGGGGTGCTGGCCGGGGGCATCGCCCACGATTTCAACAATTTCCTCACCGCCATCCTGGGCAACATCTCCCTGGCGCGCGAATGCCTGTCCGGTCCAGGCTCCGCGGTCAGCGGGGTGAACCCGCTCGAAATCCTGGCCGATGCCGAGAAAGCCAGCCGCCGGGCCCGGGACCTGACCCAGCAGCTGCTCACTTTCTCGCGTGGCGGAGCTCCGGTCAAGAAAGTCCTTGCACCGGACATATTGATCCGCGAGTCGGTGGGATTCTCGCTCACCGGCTCCAGCTCCAAGTGCACAACCCTCCTGGCGCCGGACCTCTGGCCCATCGAGGCCGACCCCGGGCAGATCAGCCAGGTGCTCAACAACATCCTGATCAACGCCCACCAGGCCATGACCGACGGCGGGGTGATAACCGTGCGGGCGGAGAATGTCAGCCTGGCGGAGGATGCGGAAACGGAGCTTCCGAGCGGGGACTACATCCGCATCTCGATCAAAGACCAGGGGCCGGGGATCAGCCCGGAGCTGCAGAAAAAGATTTTCGACCCCTATTTCAGCACCAAGCCCAAGGGCAACGGCCTGGGCCTGACCACCGCCTATTCGATCATCCGGCGCCACGGGGGCCGGATCGAGGTGGAATCGGGCAACGGCGGCGGAGCGGCATTCCACATCCTCCTGCCGGCAGTACACGCGAAACCGGCCGAGTCCGGCCCGGTCCGGACTGCCCCGGCCACGCTCAGCGGACGGGTGCTGGTGATGGATGATGACCAGGCGGTGCGGAACATCACCCTGCGCATCCTGACCCGGTTCGGCCTGGAGGTCGAGACCGCCTGCGACGGGGAGGAGGCGGTCCGCATGTACGGCAGCTCGCTGCGGGACGGGCGGCCGTTCGACCTGGTGATACTGGACCTGACAGTGCCCGGCGGCATGGGCGGCCGTCAGACCGTGGCCCACCTGCACGAGCTGGACCCGAATGTACGGGCCCTGGTCTCCAGCGGGTACTCCAACGATGAGGTGATCGCCGATTGCACCGCTTTCGGTTTCCGCGGAGCGGTTTTCAAGCCCTATGTTTCGGATGAGCTGAAATCCGCGGTCTTTTCTGCGCTCTCCGGCAAAAGCAAACAAGTCATCTCTTAGACGCCCGCACGAGCCGTCCCCCCAGCGCCAATCCGCCTTATTCTTTGTATTCAAACGCTTTTCACGCACCGGGCCGGGCCACGGACGGACTAAAGCCCTTTACCCGGCCCGGAAATGGTTTTATAGTTACTCCGGCCAGCGGTTCAGACAGTAAGGGTTCGTACCCCGCGGCGACACATCATGAGCTGCGGGGTGTAACAAGGGACAGGCCGGCCGGGATGGCCGGGCCAGGTGACAGTGGAGGAAAGGACTGCCGGTGCAGGTCGGATTGAAACCGTTTTCCCTGCTGATCAAACCGGTCGGCAGCCGCTGCAACCTGGACTGCCGCTATTGTTTCTACCTGGGTACGGACCAGGCCCTGGGCGGGGAGCGTCCCGCGGTGATGCCGCAGGAGGTCCTCGAGGCGATGGTGCGGGATTTCCTGGGCTACGGTTTCCCCACCAGCGTGTTCACCTGGCAGGGCGGCGAGCCGACCCTGGCCGGGCTGGATTTCTACCGTCGCGCGGTGGAGGCGCAGCAGCGTTTCGGCCGGGGCGGGCAGGGCGTGGCCAACGCTCTCCAGACCAACGGCCTGCTGCTGGATGACGAGTGGGCGCAGTTCCTGGCCCGCTACCGTTTCCTGGTGGGGTTGAGCCTGGACGGCCCGGCCGAGGTGCACGACAGTCACCGCCGCGACCGCAAGGGAGCGGGTACGTTCGAGCGGGTGATGCAGACCGCCGCCCGGCTGCGCGACCACGGGGTGGAATTCAACATCCTCAGCCTGGTGAGCGCTGGCTCGTGCGGGCAGGGGCGGGAAATCTACCGCTGGCTGACCGGCCAGGGCTTCGATTTCCTGCAGTTCATCCCCTGCGTGGAGTACGACAGCCGAAGCGGGGCCCCCACGGCCGAGAGCGTGAGCCCGTCGGGCTGGGGGCGATTCCTCTGTGACGTGTTCGACGAGTGGATGAGCCGGGGCGACACGCGACGGGTGTCGGTGCGGCTGTTCGACGCCCTGGTGGCACGGCTGGCCGGGGACACGCGGATCAGCCTGTGCGACATGGGAGTCCGCTGCGACCATTACCTGGTGGTGGAAAAGGACGGCGAGGTCTATCCCTGCGATTTCTTTGTCAGCCGCAGCCACAGCCTGGGCAACCTCACAGTCACCCCGCTGGCCGGGCTTCTGCACTCGGACCGCGAGGACTCGTTCGCCCGGCTCAAAGCGGCTTGGCCGTCCCAGTGCTCCCGCTGCCGCCACCTGGACCTCTGCCGGGGCGGCTGCCCCAAGGACCGCCTGGCCGCTGGCGGCGGCAGGCTCGGACAGCGCAGCCGCCTGTGCGAGGGCGTCCTTCTGTTCCTGGACCATGCCCGCGTCGCACTGGAGGAGTTGGCCCGTCAGGTGCGGTCAGAACAGGAAACATCCACCGCGGCCACGCCGGCTGTGGCGGCGGAAGCTCAGGCCGGACGGAACGACCCCTGCCCCTGCGGCTCTGGACGCAAGTACAAGCATTGCTGCATGCACTGACAATCACCCGGCAACGGGCAAATATAGAACCGTTCAAGCGAGCGCAAAGAGAGATCATGAGACTGAGAGAAAAAAACTGCAAAGCGATGGCCCTGGCGCTGATCTGCCTTTTGACCGCCGCCGGGCTGCGGGCCGAGACCGTACACAAGACCTATTTCGAGAACACGGACTACGAGCTGCACGTCTACGAAATCCTGGGCTATGAGCCCGGCCCGACCATGATGATCATCGGCGGGATCCAGGGCGATGAGCCGGGCGGCTACCTGGCCGCCGACACCTATGCCGACCTGTCACTCAAGAAAGGCAGCCTGATCGTGGTGCCGCGGGCCAATTTCTACGCGATCCTGATGAACCAGCGCGGCCCGAACGGCGACATGAACCGCAAGTTCGCCGAGCTTCAGGCCGCCGATTACGAGGCCCGGATCGTCGAGATTCTGAAGGAGCTGATCAACCGGAGCGACGTGCTGCTGAACCTTCACGACGGCAGCGGGTTCTACCGTCCGGAATACGTGGACGACATGCACAGCCCGATGCGTTTCGGCCAGTCGATCATCGCGGACGCCGATGTCTACGTGGGGCCGACCAGCGGCAAGCGCATCGAGCTGGGGACGATAGCCAACCGGATCTGCGAGCGGGTCAACCGCGACATCCCGGAGCCGGAGTACAAGTTCCATTTCAACAACCACAACACCCTGAGCGACACCAGCCCGCACAAGGAGCAGCGCCGCAGCGCCACCTACTACTCCCTGACCCAGCACGAGATCCCGTCTTTCGGGGTGGAAAGCTCAAAAGAGATACCCTCCAACGAGCTTAAGATCAGGCACAAGTCCATGGTCATCAACGCGTTCATGGAAGAGTTCGGGATCGTGCCCCAGAACCCGAAAATCCTGGTGGAAAAGCCGCAGCTCAACCACCTGATCCTGCTGATCAACGGCAACGAGCGCGTGGCGCTCAAGGACGGCGAGACGCTGCTGCTCAACCCCGGCGACCGCATCATTATCGAGCACGTGGACATGAACTACACGCGGGGCCTGACCGCCGACATCCTGGGCCAGGGCGGGATCAACGACATGGGTAAGCCCTACACCATCACCTATCCGACCCGGGTGGTGATCCGCAAGGACTCGTACAAGTGCGCCACGGTGAACATCGCGCTCAGCCAGACTGACATGGCCGGTAAAGCCGTCCAGCGCCCCTCGCGCGTGATCGACCTGGTGGAGCAGCGCCCGAGCCTCGTGTTCATCACCGTGCTGGTGGACGGTGTGCGGCACGAGATTCCGAACGGCCAGAGCCTGGAGGTCAAGAAAGGCGCGGTCCTCGAAATCGCCGAGGCGGTGATCGACAAGCCGGGCCCCGGCGACGGCCT
Organism: bacterium; assembly: GCA_021372515.1. NCBI lineage: Bacteria > bacterium. The sequence goes on along the minus strand of JAJFUG010000203.1, from coordinate 159 downwards.
GCAGGTGAATTTCAAGGGTTTTGTCGGGGACACCCGCAACAACACGGGCGAGGACCGGGGCTACAAGATCCCCACCGGCTCGGGCCTGTTGGCGCGGTTCAGCACGGACGGCCGCGGGGTGGAATACCCGATCGTGGCCTCCTACAACGGGGCCGAGAT
>JAJFUG010000202.1 GCA_021372515.1 bacterium | reverse complement strand
TTTCAGCCCCGGCCGTTTCACGTTCGATTACACGCTGCCCTGGCGGGAGGCTCAGACAGGTGCGGCCCCCCAAGGCAACAACGGCGGCCTGTCAGCCGCACGAGGCTTGGCTTTAACCCAGGATCGAGTCATTCCGATACGGACACTGTGTTCGCCCATAACATTCTATGCAAAAACCTAACCGGACATTGTTGATCTTGCCCGAAAGGACCAAAGGGCGCGGGGGCCGCTTGTGGGGGGCTTGCTTTGCTTGGTATTCATGTAGGGGCGGACCCACGTGTCCGCCCGGATAGGGGCATCGCGGGCACTAAAACGAAGGGGCACGGAGCGCCGCGCCGCTTGGCCTTGAGGATGTCACAGCCTTGTTTTGACTCCGCAGCCAACTCAGGGCAGCGGACGGTCCGTGATCAGCACCCGCCCGTTTTTCACCACCCGGTACAGCCTCCCCCCGGAGCCTTCGGTGGAGCCGTAGAGGCGCATCAGGCGCTTGACCTTGCGGATGTAGTCATGGGTCTCGGCGATGGGCGGCACACCGCCCGCGCGGTCCACTCGGGAGGGCCCTGCGTTGTAGGCGGCCAGGCCGAGCGGCAGATCGTGATTGTAGCGCTCGAGCATCTGCTTGAGGTAGCGGCTGCCGCCCAGGATGTTCTGCTCCGGGTCGAACGTGTCCTGCACCCCCAGGTCCTGCGCGGTGGAGGGCATGAGCTGCATCAGCCCGCGCGCTCCCTTGCCACTGACCGCGCGCGGGTCGAATGCGCTCTCGGCGTGGATCACGGCCTTGACCAGGTCGAAATCCAGGTCGAAGCGGGTGGCGGCGCGGCGGATGAGTTCATCGTAGTTGCTGTCGTGGTAAGCCGGTTCCGCGACCTGCACACGCGGGACTGGAGCGGGGATGTGCACCACCCGCCGTGAAGTGAGGCCGACACCGACCGCCGGGCGGTTGGTGATATGGATCACACCGTTGCGGTCGGTCCAGGTGTTGATCTCGGCGCCCAGGACCGCCGGCAGGGCAGCGGCGCACGCGGCAAGGACAGCTGTGGCAAGGACGGCTCGCAGGACGGGCCGCATCGTACCCCCATGGCTGAGAGTTGTTCTGCAGTCATTGTACCTGCGGGTGGGTGATATTGCAAGGGCGGTTTTCAGGCGCCGCCCTTGCCTGCTTTTATATCGGCTTTTCCTGCGGATAGCTTGAACTGAGTCAGATGGGTCGGCGGCCGTGTCAGTGCTTTGCGCCGGACAGTTTTTCCTGGCTGCGCTTGAGCGCCTCCTGGGCCGCGGTGAACCCGAAATTCACTTCCAGGGCTTTCTGGAAATAGCGGACGGCATCGGCATAGCGGCCCAGGGCGTAGCTGGCGTCCCCCAGCATGTACCAGCCCATCAGGCGTTTGGGCTCTATCTTTGTCACCTGGGAATAGGCCTGGATCGCGGCCTCGTACTTTTGCTGACGGGTGAGGAGGTTGCCCATGTTGTACCAGGCATCCGCGTGGCGCGGGTCCAGGCGCACCGCGGTCTCGAACTGGGCCAGCGCCTCGGAGTAGGCCTCTGTCGCCCCGTGGGCCAGGCCCAACTGGTAGTGGGTGTCGGCACGGGTGGAATCCAGCTCCAGCGCTTTCTGCAGTGCGGACACGGCCGGGGCGTACTGCTTGCGGTTGATGTAGAGCTGCCCCAGCCGGAAATAGGCCTCCTCCATCTCGGGATGGGATTTTAGCAGTTTTTGATATGTCTTGAGTGCGTCATCGTACTGCTGGGCTTGGATCTGGCAGAAACCCAGCCCCAGCGCGGCCTCCACCCAGGTGGAATCCAGTTCCAGCACTTTCTTGTAGCTGGCCACCGCGTTCTCGAATTGTCCTACTTTTCTATAGTTGCGGGCATCGGTCAGGGCGGACTCCCGCGGGCCCGGCTGGCAGGCGGTGGCCAGCGCCGCGAGGATTGCCACAGCTAACAATGTTCCGGTCCGGCTCAATTGGCACATGTCCGTTCTCTAAAAAATTGCAGTAGCGGCCGTTTTAACTCTCCGGCCCCGCGTACAGCGGTTGTTTGGGCAGGAGGCCGTTCACGAGAAGAGCGTCCAGCAGAGGCCCGGCCCCGAAACGCACCGGGTCGGTGGCGGGAAGTCCGGTCTGACGCTCGGCGGCCTCGATCATCCGCCGGGCCGGCTGTTCCTCCAGCCCCCGGGTGTTGAGCGCCACGGCTTTCACCCGGCAGCCGGGCTTGACCAGGCGCATGGCGGCATCGTACAGGGCGATGTGTTCAGTGAGCGGCGGCATGCGCCACTCCACGTGCATCACGCGCGCCTGGGTCGCACGGTGGCAGAGGACCATCGCATCCGGGCAGGAGCCGTGCAGCAGGGCCAGCGTGACCCCGGAGTAGGAGGGCTGGCAGAGCGCGCCCTGGCCCTCCACGAAGATCAGACGCACCGACTCGTCCGCACCCTCGTCCAGCACGAGCTTCTCCGCCGCGCCGGCGGTGAAATCGCTCACCGTGTGGTCCACCGCGATCCCGCGGCCGGCGATGGCGATCCCGGTCTGCCCGGTGGCGCAGAACGCGCTGCGGATGCCGCGCCGCTCGGCCTCGCGCAGCATCTCCAGCGAGGCGGTCATCTTGCCGGCGTTGCAGTCGGTGCCCACGGTGAGGACCACGCCCGCGGTCACGTTCTGCGCCTTGCAGAACGCGACCGGCAGGTCATCCGGGCTCTTGCGCAGATCGGTGATCCGTCCCCCGCAGCGTCCGGCCAGCAGGGCCAGCTCGGGGTCCTCGGCCAGAAGGCCGTGCATGCCGCTCACCACCTCCATGCCGTTTTCCAGCGCGGTCTTGATCTGCCCGCGCCAGCCGTTCGGCAGCACCCCTCCGGCCGTGGCCACGCCGATCACCAACCGTTTCGGATTCAAGTCCAGGCATGCGATCAGGCTGGGCACCACCGGGATGCCTTTTCCGATGCCCGTGACCTCGGCGCAGTCGCGTCCCGCGTTGCGACTGTCGATCACCGCCAGCACCGATTCCGGGGCGTAGCGCAGCAGCCCGTAGGCGGTCTTGCTCATTCCATCATCACCCAGCGCGTCCTCGGCCAGGATCACAGTCGACGGCACCTGCATCGTTTCCCTCCCCTGTTTGAAGGCAAGTCAAGATAACACCAAACCGCGGCGCAAACAACCGTAAAGCCGCGCACCGGGCGATTTTGATTGATTTTTGCTCTTCGGCGAGCTATATTAGCTTAATTCGTTTGATAGACGGAATTTACCACCGCGGCGCCCGTCCGGGGCAGCCGGGCGGTGCGGGTGTTATGGTCTGTGTCGCACATCCGGTGCGACAGGGCTTGACTGAGCGAATAGATTATTCCGGAACTCGAATCCGGTTTCAACTGGTGGACTGCAAAGCATCGGAGGCGTTATGTCGGGCCATTCCAAGTGGGCGACAATCAAGCGTAAGAAAGGTGCTCTCGATGAGAAGCGCGGCCGCATTTTCACCCGCCTGATCAAGGAAATCTCGGTGGCCGCGCGCATGGGCGGCGGCGACCTGGACTCCAACCCCAGGCTCCGCACCGCGGTGGATACGGCCAAGGCTAACAACATGCCCAAGGACAACATCGACCGGGCGATCAAGAAAGGCACCGGCGAGCTTCCCGGCGTGAGCTACGAGGAAGCGGTCTACGAGGGCTACGGGCCGGGCGGCATCGCACTGTTCATCGAGGTGCTCACCGACAACAAGAACCGCACGGTGAGCGAAATCCGCCACATCCTGACCCGTCACGGCGGCAACATGGGCGAGAACGGCTGCGTCTCCTGGATGTTCAGCCAGAAAGGCCAGCTCTACGTGGAGGCCGACAAGTATGATGAGGACACCGTCCTGCTGGAGGCCAGCGACCTGGGCGCCGAGGACATGTGGACCGAGGAGGGCCTGCACGTGATCAGCGTACCGGTGGAGCTGTTGCACAAGGTGCGCGACGGCCTGGCAGCCAAGGGGATCGAGGTCAAGGATTCCGAGCTACTGATGGTGCCCTCGACCACGATCAAGCTGGGTGTGAAGGACGCCGAGAAGATGCTCAAGCTGATGGAGGTGATCGAGGACCACGATGACGTGCAGCGGGTCAGCTCCAATTTCGACATTGATGAAGATGTCATGCGCAAGCTCGAGGCCGAGTAACACGATGCAGTCCGCGCCGGGACGCACTATCCTGGGGGTGGACCCGGGCGGAAATGTCACCGGCTGCGGCGTGATCCGCCGCGAGGGCAACAGTTCGCGCTTTGTCGCCTGCACGATCACCCGCGCCGCCGCACAGGAGAATCTCGCCGACCGGCTGGAGCGGGTGTTCCGTTTCGTGAGCGCGCAGATCGAGCAGTACAGGCCGGACACCCTGGTGGTGGAGGACGTGTTCTACGGCAAGAACGTGCAGAGCCTCAAGGCCATCGGACAGGTGCGCGGCGTGGTGATCCTGGCCGGGGCGCTGGCCGGGCTGAAAGTCTGCGAGTACAGCCCGCGCGAGGTCAAGAAAGCCGTGGTCGGGCGCGGGGATGCCTCCAAGGAGCAGGTGCAGCACATGGTGATGACCGTGCTGGGGCTGGATGCGCCGCCCCAGCCCCACGACGCGGCGGATGCACTGGCCCTGGCGCTCTGTTACTCTCACCGCGGCGACTCGCCCGCGGCGGTCGGGTGCTCGAAAAGCGCGTTGCCGCCTCAGCTCAGGGAACTGCTGAAAAGAAAATGATCGCTCTCATCGAAGGCCGGCTGCTCGAAAAGAATGTCTCCTCCGTGGTGATCGCGGCCGGGGGTATCGGCTACGAGGTCGCGGTGCCGCTGAGCACCTTCGAGAAACTGCCCGCCGAGGGTGAGACCGCCCGGCTCCTGACCTACCTGCATGTCCGCGAGGATGTCCTTCAGCTTTTCGGTTTCCACTCCCGCCAGGAACGCGAGGCGTTCGAGCGCCTGATCTCGGTGACCGGGGTCGGCCCGCGCCTGGCCCTGTCGATCCTGAGCAGCCTGAGCGTGGAGCGCCTTATATCCGCGGTGGAGGGCGCGCAGGCCTCCTGGTTCGGCAAGATACCCGGAGTGGGCAAGAAAACCGCCGAACGCCTTATTTTCGAGCTCAAGGGCAAACTGACCGACATCGCCCCGGCGGCAGCGCTGGGCAAGGCCACAGCCCCGGTGGGACGGGAGGCCGAGGAGGCCGCCGCCGCTCTGGTCTCGCTGGGCTACTCGCGCCCCCAGGCCGAGACCGCCATCGCCCGCGTGCTGGCCGACTCGCCCGGACAGAAAATCGAGACCGCGGACCTGATCCGCAAATCCCTGGGCCGGATGTAGGGCCTGTCTTCTTGAGTTCTTCCTCTAACCCCAAGCGTGAATGCCACTGTGAGCGACAGGCCGAAAGACCGCCCGAAAGACCGTATGGACCTCACCCGGCCGGATGTGCTGGAGGATGAGGACAGCTTCGAGGGCAGCCTCAGGCCGACCTCGCTGGAGGAGTTTGTCGGCCAGCCGAAGCTCAAGGAGAAGCTGGAAATCTTCGTCCAGGCGGCGCGCCAGCGCGGCGAGGCTCTGGACCACTGCCTGTTCTGCGGCCCGCCGGGCCTGGGCAAGACCACCCTGGCCCATATCATCGCCCGCGAGCTGGGGGTGGGCATCCGCGTGACCAGCGGCCCGGTGCTGGAGAAAGCCGGCGACCTGGCCGGCCTTCTGACCAACCTCGAAGAGCGCGACATCCTGTTCATCGACGAGATCCACCGTCTGCGCAGCAACGTGGAGGAATACCTCTACCCGGCGATGGAGGATTTCTGTCTGGACATCATGATCGACACCGGCCCTGCCGCCCGCAGCGTGAACATCCCGCTCAAGCGTTTCACCCTGATCGGGGCCACAACGCGCAGTGGGCTTCTGACCAGCCCGATGCGCTCACGTTTCGGCGTGGTGGGGCGGCTGAATTTCTACAGCGACCAGGAACTGGCCCAGATTGTGCGCCGCTCGGCCCGTATCCTGGGGGTCGAGATCGACACGGCCGGGGCGGATGAGATCAGCCGGCGCTCGCGGGGCACGGCCCGTATCGCCAACCGTCTGCTGCGCCGTATCCGCGATTACGCCGAGGTGCGGGCGGACGGCCGGATCGACCGCGAGATAGCCCGCGCCGCCATGGGCATTCTGGAGGTGGATGAGTCGGGGCTGGATGAGATGGACCTGGCGATCCTGCGCACACTGGTGGAAAAATACGGCGGCCGTCCGGTGGGAGTGGGCACCCTGGCCGTCTCCGTGGGCGAGGAGCCGGACACGATCGAGGAGGT
>JAJFUG010000201.1 GCA_021372515.1 bacterium | reverse complement strand
GAAAGTATTTGTCAAGCCGCAAAACGAAACTCATCTTCACTCAAGGATTAAGCTGCCCAGCCCACATAGGGCTGTGCCGGATCACGGGACAAAAAAACCCGTGCGGCCGGAACAGGACCGCACAGGTTTGAAAAGCTTCTATAGACTTTCACTCTCCGCCCGAATCCAGACCTCTCAAGCGTGGTCTTCGTCCTGTTTCAACGCCCGGTGCTCCAGGAACTGCACGTCGAAATCGCCGGACAGAAAACGCTTGTCCCGGACGATCTCCTGGTGGAAGGGGATCGTGGTGGGCACGCCGATGATGATGAACTCGCCCAGCGAGCGGCGCAGCCTCTGGATCGCCTCCTCGCGGGTGCGGCCGTGCACGATCAGCTTGGCCAGCAGTGAGTCGTAATACGGCGGCACGGTGTAGGACTGGTAGATATGGGTGTCCACCCGCACGCCGGGGCCGCCCGGCGGGTGGTAAGTGGTGATCTGGCCGGGGAACGGCATGAAATTGCGGCTGGGGTCCTCGGCGTTGATCCGGCACTCGATGGCGTGGCCCTGCAGACGGATGTCTTTCTCCCGGAAAGAGAGCTTCGCCCCGGCGGCCACCGCAATCTGCTCCTTGACCAGGTCCAGTCCGGTCACCATCTCGGTCACCGGGTGCTCCACCTGGATGCGGGTGTTCATCTCCATGAAATAGAAATTGCGCTCCCGGTCCAGCAGGAACTCCACCGTGCCGGCGCCCACATAGCCGATGGACTGGGCGGCCAGGACCGCGGTGTGGCCCATTTTCTCGCGCAGATCGGGGGTCATCACCGGACAGGGCGACTCCTCGATCAGCTTCTGATGGCGGCGCTGGATCGAGCAGTCGCGCTCGCCCAGGTGCACCACGTTGCCGTGCTGGTCGGCCATGATCTGGATTTCGACATGGCGCGGGTGTTCGAGGTATTTCTCCACGTACATGTCGGGGTTGCCGAACGCGCTCTTGGCCTCGGCCTGGGCGATCTCGAAGCTGTTGACCAGCTCGCTTTCGGAGCGCACCACGCGCATGCCCTTGCCGCCGCCGCCGGCCGTGGCCTTGAGGATCACCGGGTAGCCGATGGAGCGGGCCTCGCGCAGAGCCTCTTTCTCGTCGCGCAGCACGCTCTGGCTGCCCGGGACCACCGGCACCTTGTTGCGGATCATGATCGAGCGGGCGGTGGCCTTATCCCCCATCTGGCGGATGTTGTCCGGTGTGGGGCCGATGAAGGCGAACTGGCTGCGCAGGCAGATTTCCGCGAACTCGGCGTTCTCGGCCAGAAAACCGTAGCCCGGATGGATCGCGTCCGCGTTGGTGATCTCGGCCGCGGCCAGGATGCTGCGCATGTTAAGGTAGCTGTCCGAGGCGCGGTTGCGCCCGATGCAGACCTCCTCATCAGCAAAGCGCACGTGCAGGCTGTCGCGGTCGGCCTCGCTGTAGACCGCCACGGTCTGGATCTCCAGCTCCTTGCAGGCGCGGATGATCCGCAGGGCGATCTCGCCGCGGTTGGCGATCAGGACCTTTTTGAACATCGGCTCATCTCCCCGCCGGATCGACCAGGAACAGGCGCTGGCCGAACTCGACGGGCTGGCCGTTTTCCACGCAGATTTCACGAACGACCCCGGCCACCTCGCTCTCCAGCTCGTTCATAATCTTCATCGCTTCGAGGATGCAGAGGGTCTGGCCCACCTCCACCCGGTCGCCCACGTTCACATAGGTGTTTGCGCCCGGGCGCGGGGAACGGTAGAACGTGCCGACCATCGGAGAACGCACCTCCAGCAGGTTCTTTTCCTCTTTCAGCTCGGCGGCTTTCTCGACTGCGACCAGCTGCGCCGCGGCCGGATAAACCGGCTGGGCCGCCGGCAGGACGGCCTGGTACGGGACTCCGGCCACCTGTCCCTTGCCGATCCGCACTTTCGTTCCGCCGTCCTCGATCTCCAGCTCACTGATCCCGCTCGTTTCGACCAACTGGATCAGTTTCTTGAGATATCTGACATCCATTGGGTTCGTCCCCTCTGGGTTCATTGTGATCGATCCGCTGAGTGCGGGCTCTCTGCGGGACTCAGGCACGCTCCAGGTACATGTTGGTCCGGCGGTCGACCTTGATGACATCGCCGATATTCAGGAACAGTGGCACGTTGACCACGGCGCCGGATTCCAGGCGCGCGGGTTTGCCCCCGCCGCTGGCCGTGTCGCCGCGCAGACCGGGATCAGTTTCCACGATCTTCAGGTCGACGAAGAACGGCAACTCGATTTCCAGAATTTCGCCGGTCTCCTGGAACAGACCGCTGACTTCGAGGTTCTCCTTGAGGTATTTCACCTGGTCGCCCAGCACATCGGCGGACACCGGGAACTGCTCGTAGGAGCTGTTGTCCATGAAATGGTACAGGTGCCCGTCACTGTACAGGTACTGCAACGGGCGGCGCTCCAGGCGCACCTCGGTGAAACGTTCGCCGGCGCGGTAAGTGCGTTCGATCACCTGGCCGGTCTTGACCTTCTTAAGTTTCGTCCTGACAAAAGCCCCACCCTTGCCGGGCTTCACATGCTGGAACTCCACGATCGCATACAGGTCCCCGTCGATGTTGAGGACCATGCCACCCCTGAAATCCGCCGTACTGGCCAAGAAAGCCTCCTTAAAGATTTTCTGTTGTACTGTCGCTCCAAACCCGCATCCGGCGCCCCCTTGCGCCGCGCGTGGCGGCGGAGAAAGCGCCGGATTCCGATCACACTGCTGTTGTCACCGCCCCGTGGGCAGCCTCAGCCGTCCAGACGGTCCAGCAGGCCCTCCAGGGCCAGCTCATAGCCCTTGGCCCCGAAACCGCTCAGCACTGCCACCGCCTTGTCCGACAGGTAGGAGACGTGCCGGAAACTCTCGCGCGCGAACACGTTGGACAGGTGCACCTCCACAAACGGCAGGTCCACCGCCGCCAGGGCGTCGCGCAGCGCCACGCTGGTGTGGGTGTAGGCCCCGGCGTTGATCACCACGCCGTGGACCCGTCCGGCCAGGGACTGGATGTAGTCCACCAGCTCGCCCTCGGAGTTGGACTGGAAGAAACCGAGCTCGCAGCGCCCAGCGAACCGTTCGCGCAACGCATGCTCGATCTCGGCCAGCGAGGCCCGGCCGTAAATCCCCGGCTCGCGGCTGCCCAGAAGGTTCAGATTGGGGCCGTTGATCACAGCCATGCTTTTCATTCGGCCTCCAGGAGCTTGAGCCCCTTGATCCAGCGCTCGAACATGTTGACAAAGGAGCCAGCGCCGTTTCGCTCGGATTGCCGGACCGGCGGGACCTCCATCCCATGCAGCACGCTGCTGAAAATGCGGTCTATACGCAGGTCCACGCTCAGCTCACCGCCGCCCTCATCCGAGGCCAGGGCCGGCGCCTCGATCGGCTCGGCCTCCGCTACGGGTTCTTCCTCTGTCCGCCCCGCGGCCGCGACCACCGGCTCCAGCAGTTCCTGTATCCGCGGCTCCGGCAGCGGGGCCGGTTTCTTAGCTGCGGCCGCCGCCCGTCGGTTAAGTTGCGCGGCCACATCCTCCAGCTTCACGGCCAGTGTACTGTCGTCCGGGCAGCTTTCGAGCAGTCGGCTGTAGACCTCGAAGGCCTGCTGGTAGTGCCCCTGCAGACGGTACAGGTCGCCCAGGGTGTGGGTGATGAACACCTCGCCCGCCCCGCTGAAAGACGCCTCCTCGGCCTCCCCGGCTGAAGAGCCGTCGGCCTCGTCCCGGCTTTCCAGCCGCTCCAGGGCCGCGGCCAGGGCCTCATCGGTCGGCTCCGCCTCGAGCGCCCGTCCGTACAGCTCACGGGCCCGCCCGGCATCGCCCTGCTCCACGGCGATCTCGCCGAGAGTGCGCAGGGCCTCCAGGTTGCCGGTATCGTCCTTCAGTACCGACTCCAGGATTTCCGCAGCCTCGGCGCCTCGGTCCATCCGGGCCAGGCACTGGCCCAGCAGCACGCGGGCGCTGGTGAAATCCGGGAAACTTTCCAGCCCGCGGCTGCAGATTTCCACCGCCCGCTCCAGCTCGCCCGCACGGCTCAGGGCATCGGCCAACGGCAGGAACAATCTGGATTCAGGCGCCTCGGCGAAACGCTTTTCGAGTTCCCGGATTTCCTGTTCAAGGGCCATGACACCTCCCGTGTCAGGGGGCGGTACAGACAGTCGGCCCGTCTTTCGAAAGAGCCGTTCTGCGCATAAAAAAAGGGCCTGTTTCGCGCATTAACTATACATAATAGCCACCACAATCTTGTCTGTCAATGCTTTAATCAAATCTGAACTTTGTACAGAAAACCCTCTCCAGAATAAGTTTGTGCTTGCCTTTTTGTTTATCAGTCTTATATTGAGAGGTTTAGTTAATCCGGTCAATCCGAGACATCCTTCTGCCGCGCCACACCGTGCTTTGCCGGGCCGAGTCCCGGAAACCGTTTCAACCTGACGGTTGCAGGTCGGACGACAGGGGATTGCACTTTGATACTTCATCAACCAGCAAGGGTCTACCAGCCATGATGCAGACATTCCGCAACAACATGAAGATCATCTTCTTCGTCCTCATTTTCTTCTTTGTCGGCTGGATGGCCTTTACCCTGACCGGGTTGGACGACTATCTGGTGCAGCAGAACCGCAAGGACTACCGTGGAGTTAAGTACGCCGGGTTCGTGGGCAAGGAAAAAATCGACCGCCAGGCCTACAACGACCGTCTGCGCCGGGCGGTCGAGATGGCCAGCAGCCAGCGCTCCTCGGGCGGACTGTCCTCCTGGGAGATGGATCAGCTCAGCGACCAGGTCTGGTCGGACATAGTCAACGACATAATCCTGGGCAAGGTCCTCGATAAACGCGGGATCAAGGTGAACGACGGAGAAGTGGTCGAATACATCCGGACCAACCCACTGCCCGAGCTGATGCGCGAGCCGGCGCTCCAGACCGACGGCCGCTTCGACTACGACAAGTACCTCCAGATACTGGCCGATCCGCGCATGGCCCAGCTGGTGAGCGAGCTGGAGACCGACGCCCGGAACAAGATCCCCAATTTGAAGCTCTTCCTTGAAGTCGCCTCGCTGTACAAGATGACCGACGATGAGCTCAAGCTCAACTACAAGGCCGCTGACGAGAAGGCCCAGGTCGATTACGTGCGTTTCGTCTCCGATTCGCTCATCGCGGACTCGGAAGTCCAGATCGGCGACGACGAGATTAAGAAGTACTACGACGATCACCCCGACAGTTTCAAGCGCCCGGATATCGCCGCGGTCACTTTCGCTCTGCTGCCCTTACTGCCGGGCAGCAAGGACAGCGCGGCCGCGCGTGACACCCTGGAAGCGGTGTTGGCGCGGTACAAGAGCGGCGAGTCCTGGGACAGCCTGGCCGTGCATTACTCGCAGGACCCGTTCGCCTCGAGCGGCGGCGACCTGGGCTGGTTCGCCAAGGGTGATTACCAGGACACCCTGATGGCCGGCCAGGCTTTCAACATGAAGCCCGGCGAGGTGAGCGCTCCCATCGTGGTCTCCAAGGGCATGATGATCCTGCGCGTGGATAGTATGAAGGTGTTCGACGGGGTCAAGCGCTTGCGCGCCCGCCGTATCGCCCTGAACATTGAGCCCTCGGCTGAGCAGCTCAACGCCGTGCGCGCCCGCGCCCGCACACTGCGTGGCCTGATGCGCCAGGAGGGCCGCAGTTTCGAGGCCGTGGTCGCGGACAGCGCCCTGCAGGTCAAGGAAAGCGGCAGCTTCGTCATCGGGGGGCAGATTCCAGGCATCCAGGCCGGACGCGACCTGATGGACTATGTCTACGGCGCCAGCGAGGGCGCGGTCAGCTACCCGATCTCGGTGCTGTCCGAGAACCAGGAGTGCGTGGCCCTGATCAAGGTGAACCAGCGTATCCAGAGCGGCACAGTGCCGCTGGAGGAGGCCGCTGACGCCATCCGCCGCCAGCTTGGCCTGGACAAGAAAAAGCCCCTGGCAGAAAAGAAAATCCGCGCATTGATGTCCGACTACGCACAGTTCTCCAGCCTGGCCGATTTCGCCCAGGCCAAGGGCCTGAACCTGACCAGCTCCCCCGAGTTCACCCGCCTGTCCGGCCTGGCCGGGGTGGGCCGCAGCAACGCTTTCATCGGCACTGCGTTCGGCCTGCCGGTGGGGGTCAAGAGCGACCTGGTCGAGGCGGGCAACAATTTCTACCTGCTGCAGGTGAACAGCCGCACCGAGGCCGATATGTCCGGGTTCGACCAGGCCAAGGCGCGCCTGACCCAGCAACTCATGGGCCAGAGGATGCAGGGCCTGTACACCCTGTTCAGCGGCGAACTCTACAGCGGGACCAAGATAGAGGACCTGCGCAAGATCGAGTCCGATTCCACCACGGCCAAGCACCAGGCCGACATACAAAAGAAGCGTTCCGATCTCAACCTGATCCAGTGAACGGTCGACACAACGGGGATGGTGTGGATGGACGCGCTCTATTACAAGAATCTGCTCGACAACCTGTATGACGCCATCTATTGCGTCGACCTGAACCGGAAGATTATTTTCTGGAACAAGGCCGCCGAGGCCATGACCGGCTACTCGGAAGAGGAAGCCCTGGGCAAGGTCTCGACCATCCAGGTGCGGATGCACGACAATGCCGAGGGCGGCGAGGGCGAGGGGCAGTGCCTGAGCGCCTGCCTGGTGGAGCAGACCCTGGTGGACGGGAAGCCGCGCGAGTTCGACTGCTTCATCACCAACCGCAACGGCCGCCGTATCCCGGTGGCCGCACGGGTCAGCCCGATCCTGGGACCGGAATCGCGCGTCATCGGCGCGGTGCAGATCTTCCGCGACAACTCGGCGCGTATCGCCACCCAGCAGGTGATCGAAAAGCTCAAGACCCTGGCCATGCTCGACCCGCTGACCGGCCTGGCCAACCGCCGCTACATCGAGAAGATCATCGACGCCAAGACCGACGAGCTGCGGCGCTACGGCCTGCGTTTCGGCCTGCTGTTCATCGACATCGACCATTTCAAGAACATCAACGACCGCTTCGGGCACGACGCCGGGGACAAGGTCCTCTGGAGCGTGTCGCGCAACATGTCCTCGATCATCCGCGCCTCCGACATTCTGGGTCGCTGGGGCGGCGAGGAGTTCATCGCCCTGATCCTGAACGTGAGCCAGGAAAAGCTGGCCCAGGTAGCCGAGAAGATGCGCCAGCACGTGGAGGACGACATCGTCACCTCCAGCGGTGACTCGCTGCGCGTGACAATCTCTATCGGCGGAGTGCTGGCCGAGCCGGGAGACAAACCGGATGTCGACCGCGACAGCCTGATGCGCCGGGCGGACGAGTTGATGTACGAGTGCAAGAAAGGCGGGCGCAACCGGGTGGCGATCACGCGCTTCGGGAGCTGAGACTGGCGGCCGGCTTCAGGATACGTATAAACGGACAGGGGTGCGGCTCGAAAACCGCACCCCTGTTTTTTTCACGATCCCGGCTTCGGCGTGCCCGGCTCAGATGAAGGAGCGGAACAGGTAGAACGCGATGAAAAGTCCCAGGACGCTCACCAGGTTGATTTTCACCACCAGCGGCCCCAGGGTCAGCGCGATGAGCAGCAGATCGATCGAGAACGGCCCGAACTTGCCCACCACCGAGGTCAGGAAGAAATCCTTCGCCACGCCGTCCGGCATGATCGTGGAGAGGAACTCTCCCAGGTAGCCGCCCAGCAGCATGCCGATGATCAGGATGATGCAGTAGACTGAGAATTGTTTGCGCTGACGTTGCAATTGAGCCTCCTGGCCTTGAGCCGGAAGAACCTTTTCAGCTCCGCCCGCCCCGCTCCGCGGCCTCCGGCCGGGCGAGCAACACTCCCGTGGCCAGCAGGGGGATCCGGCGGCAGAGATAGTATGAGCTTATGCCGGTAAAACAACCGAACACCAAAGAGAAAACCACCACCAGCGGCCAGAGCAGGCCGATCACCGCCTGGTCGGAAAGCGCCGCCCCGACCAGCAGCAACTGGGTGAAATTGTGTGCCAGCGCCCCGGCCAGACTCACCCCGACAAATCCCATCCAGGGCATCAGCCAGAGCGCCAGCGGCAGCATCACCAGGAACGAGACCATGCCGCCGCCGAAACTGAGCAGAAAGAACGGCGTGAACAGCCCGCCGCGGAACACCGCACCGATAATGATCCGCAGCACATGCACCGCCAGGGCGCAGCGCCAGCCCACCGAGACCAGCAGGCTCAGGGTGACTATGTTTGCCAGGCCCAGCTTTATCCAGGGCACCGGCTTGGGGATCAGGGCGTCCAGCACGAATAGCACCAACTCGAACACCGTGGCCATGGCCACCAGGCTCAAGGCCTCGGTGCGGCGGCGCACTTCGGGAATGTCGCGGGCCGGGTCGTAGTAGACCGCCGCGGCGGCGAGGCTTTCTGTCACCACGGGTCTCCTATCTGACAAGGGCGTCCAGTCCGGGCTTGCCCTTTCCATCTGCCGGCTCCAGGGCGCCGTCGGAGCGCTCCAGGCGACAGAGCACATGATTGGGCGCGCAGACAATCGCGGCCCCGGCGCGCCTTATCCAGCCGGTCTTCTCGCAAACCCGCGCCGGGCAATGGGAATCCTCGAACTTCACCGCCCCGTCAGCCACCACCACTTTTATCGTCCCCAGCACGCCGTTCACCGTAACCGTGGTGTCGCGCTCCAGGCTCAACCTCGCCAACTCGCGGTCCTCGAACTGCACCACCGCGGTCAGAGGCCCTTTACCCGCCCCCTGGCTGCCGTGATGGTAGAAACCGGCGGAAAAAACCACCACTATCAACACCAGCAGCAGGTCGATCAAAGTGAACAGCGGCGGCAGTCTGAACGTTTCTCGCCCCATCAACGCCTCCCAGTCCGCGCCCGGCTCAGGGCAGCGGCAGGCCCTCGAGGTCA
Organism: bacterium; assembly: GCA_021372515.1. Taxonomy (NCBI): domain Bacteria; species bacterium. The sequence goes on along the minus strand of JAJFUG010000201.1, from coordinate 44,796 downwards.
GGCTGCGGAAGGTAGCGCGAGAACCCGCTGGTGGCCTTCCAGAGGAGCTTCCCGTCCTCGGTGCGGCTGTCCCCGACATAGATCATCAGGCCCTCGCACTTCTCGGATTCCAGCAGGGCGAAGCCTTTCTCCGGCCCCAGGATGAACGCGGACGTCGACATGGCGTCCGCCTCCAGGCCGTACTCGGTGACCACGGTCACACTGACCACCCCGCTGCGGGAGGGCCAGCCGGTGAGCGGGTCCAAAATATGGTGATAGCGTACGCCGCTGTCGATAAAAAAGCGCTCGTAATCGCCCGAGGTGGCCACGGAAAGGCCCTCGTGAAGGCTCAGCGCCCCGAGGTGGCAGTCCCGCTTGCGCGGGTGCTGCACTCCCACCCGCCACGAGACACCGTCCGAGCCCACGCCCAGCACGCCGATTTCGCCGCCCAGGTCGATCAGGGCGTTGCGCGCCCCGGCCCGGCGCAGCACCTGGACCGCGCGGTCCGCGGCGTAGCCCTTGACAATCGCCCCCAGGTCGAGCCGCCCGGTGCAGGCGCCCAGGCTCACGCTTCTGCCGTCCGGAGATATCTTTATCTCCCGGCTCAGGCAGGAGGCCCCCAGGAGCGTGCTTATCTCGGCCGAGTCGGGCGGATGGTCACGGCGGCGCTCCTCGCTGAATCCCCAGAGACGGCTGACATCCCCCAGCGCCGGCTCGAACGCCCCGCCGCTCACTGTGTGCACGCGCATAGCTGCAGCGAGCACGGCGGCCATGTCCTCGCTCAACGCTACCGGCTCCGCGCTGCCGCGGGCGCCGTTTAGACGGCTCAGCTCGCTGTCCGGGTCTTTTGGGTCGAATACACGGTGCAGCCGCGCCACTTCCTCCCGCGCCACATCCGCAAGACGGCGCGCCTGGTCTTTATCGGTCGAGCGCACTTTCACCGACAGCAGCGTACCCATCGTGAAGCTGTCGAACGAGAAAGTCCGCTCGCCGGACAATGACGCCTCGGCGTTGCCCGAGGCCAGGTAGCGTATGCCGGCGATCAGCACAACCAGCAGCAGGACTGCGATCAGGCGGGCCTTGAATTTACCGGTCACGTTCAACTATCAGTTCCACCAGTTCTTTGAGCTTCGAGGCCCGCGCCGGGTCCGAAAAATCCTCGGTAACGCGGGACGCCTCACCGGCCAGTTCCACCACCCGCTCGATAGCGTAATCGATCCCGCCGTTGTCGATCACCAGCTCGGCCACCCGTTCGGCCTCTGCCTCGCTCAGCATCCCGTCGGAGGCGAAAATCCGGGTCAGCTCGGTGCGGTCGGCCGGGTCCATAACCGTGCAGGCGTGGATCAGCGGCAGGGTCATTTTTTTCTCTCGTATATCCAGGCCGGTGGGCTTGCCGGTTTCGCCGGCGTAGCCGGAATAGTCCAGCAGGTCATCGGTGATCTGGAAAATCGTGCCGAACAGTGCGCCGAAGCGCCGCAGCGCGGTCAGGTCGCGTCCATCTCCCAGGACCGCGGCCACCGCGCAACTGGCGCTGAAAAGGCTGGCGGTCTTCTCGAGGATGAAATCGTAATAGTCCTGCTCCGTGGCGACCAGGTTGCCCTCCAGGGCCATCTGGCGCATCTCGCCCAGGGCCAGGCAGCGGCAGGCCGCGCTCATCTCGCCGATCACGTCCGGCGAGGCCAGACCGGCCAGCACCCCGAAGGCCTGGGCCAGGAGGTAATCGCCGATGATGACGCTGGTCTTGTGGTTCCACTTGGAGTTGAGCGTCTCCACCCCGTGTCGGTGGGTGGAGCTGTCGATCGAATCGTCGTGCACCAGCGAGGCGGTGTGGATTATCTCCACCGCGGCGGCCAGCGAAACCAGTGAGCTGTAGTCGCCGCGGCGACGGTCGGCGGCCAGAAGCAGGAGCGTGGGGCGGATCATCTTGCCCGCGCGGCTGAACAGATGGTTGATCGTCCGGTTGACCGGTTCGAAATCGGAGCGCAGGATCTGCTCCATCCGGCGCCTGACATCCAGCAGCTCCCCGCTCAGGGGAGCCTGGAGCCTGTCCAGGGCCTCGGTCCAGTTCTTCTTAAGGCCGAGCAGGTCCTCACCCACTTAACTTGCCTCCCGCCTTGAGCGAAAATGAATGGAAATCATGGCCGCCGGAGCGTTCAACTTTACGTTTCAAGCTAACATCCGGGCTATCTAAAGTCAAACAAATCTTGCCCTTATCGGCTGTGCGGGCCGCTCGCCGAGGCTTAATCATTGACACGCGAAGCGTTGGGAGATAGATTATTTTTTTCATTCATTCCGGCGCTGGGGCGCCACTTTTTTGCCTCGAAACACAGGTCCCGATCCATGTTCCGTCTGGCGTTTTCCAACCTGATGCAGCGCAAAATGCGCAGCTCGATCAGCGTGCTGGCCCTGGCCGTGGGCATCAGTCTTTTCATCGTGCTCTGGGGCCTGGTCAACGGCGTGCTGAACGAGTTCACCGAGCGCATCCGCGGCATCGGCGCCGACATCACGGTGATCCGCACCGGGAGCAACCCGCTGCTGTTCGGCTCCGGCGTTCTGCCCTACAAGCTGGGCGAGCAGCTCGAGGCCATCGACGGGGTCAAGACCGTGAGCCCGGTGCTGATCTGGAAAGCCACCATCGGCAGCGCCCCGTACAACATTTTCGGGATCGAGCCGCAGAAATTCAGCGACCTGGGCGGGCAGCTGGTGTTCCTGGAGGGGCGGATGCTGTCCGGCCCGGATGAGATGTTCATTGACAGCCGCATCGCGGCCCTGGAGAGCTTGGCCGTGGGCGACAGCCTGGAGCTGCTGGGCCGTCAGTTCCACATCGTGGGGATCGTGCAGCCGGGGGTGGGCACCCGCATTTTCCTGCCCTACGCCACCCTGGCCGAGCTGACCAGCCAGCCCGACAGGGTCAGCCTGTTCTTCGTGACCGCACGCTCGCCCGAGTTGGTGGAGAAAGTCTCCGGCAGCATCACCCGGAACATCAAGGGTGTGGAGACGCAGTTCATGTCGAACATCGCCGCCTCGATGGGCAAGTACATCGAGGCGCTGAACCAGTTCATCCGTGCGATCAACTACACGGCCCTGGTGATAAGCGCTCTGGTGATCCTGCTCTCGATGTACACCACCGTGGTGGAGCGCACCCGCGAGATCGGCATCCTCAAGTCGCTGGGGGCCTCGCGGGGCTACATCCTGATGACCATCATGAGCGAGGCGCTGCTGCTTTCTGCCCTGGGCAGCCTGGCCGGGATCAGCCTGGCCGTGCTCAGCCGTCACGCCATCCAGTGGAAATTCCAGCTCATCACCGTGGAAATCTCCAGCAGCCTTCTGATCAACAGCGTGCTGCTGGGAGTGCTGGTCGGCGCCCTGGGCGCGCTCTACCCCGCGTTCTGGGCCTCGCGCCAGGACCCGATCAAGGCCCTGGTCTACGAGTGATAAAATATCTTGACTATCTCTGATTAATTACCGATAATGTTATAGAGAGTTTGTCGACCCTTCGTATCGCCTCAGGCGATACGCTGCGGGGGTGTCGAAAGGCACCCCCTGCTTTATTTATGGGGGTAAAATGGCAAAGTCGACATATGTTTATATCGATGGATTCAATTTTTACTATGGAGTGTTTCACAAAAGGGATTCTACAAGAAGCTACAAATGGATTGATTATGTCAAGCTAAGCGAATTGCTCCTGCAGGGTTATGATATTATAAAAGTTAAATATTTTACTGCTCTGGTTGATTCACATTGGGATTCATCCAAATCAACCCGTCAGCAATGCCATTGGAAAGCAATGGAATCAATAGGGAAACAAAGACTTCAAATAATTCTGGGTAATTATAGAACCGACCCACTGACAAGACCAATCGCAAAATGCCAATACTCGACAGATAAAAATTCTCCCACACCGAATGCAATCTGGATTATCAACAAAGAGGAAAAAGGTTCAGACGTCAATCTTGCCACGCATCTGGTTTTCGATGGATGCCGGAATCTATATGAAACGGCATTGGTCATGACCAACGATTCTGACTTGACAGAAGCATTAAGAATTGTGACCAAAGAACTTGGCAAGGAAGTTATCTTGTTGAACCCTCATGCCTTTAGAGGAAAACCGACTTCACGGCCTCTTCAGCTTCTTGGATTGAACATGAGAACTGTACGGATGGGAGCACTTCGGGCCGCACAATTACCCGATCCAATCCCAGGGACAAATATCCACAAACCATTAGAATGGAAATAAAAGGACTGCTTGAACAAGCCTATCGAACGGGTTAAATACGTTCATTATGCCAGCATCATCCCAAGGATTCATACAGCTGTTGCACAGTCCTTACCGCAAGTTAAGCCTACATCCCCAGCAGGAAACGGACCAGCAGCGAGCGGATCAGGTTCAGCACCAGGAACGCAACTATCGGCGAGAAATCGATCCCGCCCATCGGCGGGATCAGCGCGCGGAACGGCTCCAGGAACGGGTCGGTGATGCGCAGCAGAAGGCGCACCCAGGGGTTGGAGTAGTTGACCCGGAACCAGGACAGCGCCACCCGGGCCAGCAGCAGGTAGCTGTAGATAGCAATCAGCTTGTCGATCAGCGGTACCGCATGGAACATCTCGTGCCCCCTTGACGGTTTATCTTCAAGTTGCAGCCTCTTTTACCGATAATATACATACGTCCGCCGATTACGCAACCTGCGGCGGCGCCACAGCCGCGGCCAAGGATGCCGCTTTCAGCCACCGATATCATCAGGGAGGATGATATGGCCCGCAACGGATTTTTCTTCATACGGCCCGCCGCCGGAGGTCCCGCCGGCCGGCCGGGCGCGAACCCGCTCGCTCCGCAGCCCACAGCCGCCGAACACCCGGAAGCGCCCGAAATCCACACGCCGCTGGTGGAGGAGCAGGAAACCACCAGCCACCTGGGCGGCAAGCGCCGCCGCTTCAACCTGAGAGACCTGGGACGGGTGGCCGGGTTCCTGCTCTGAGGCTGCCCTAAACGGCCGCAGGCTTTCCGTGATCATGCCAGGCACGCGCAGCCAAAATTTGTAGCGGCAGGCCCCTGTGCCTGCCGTGGTTTCGGGCGGGTACAGGGGGCCACCCCTACAACGATTTCAGACCTCACAACTTGCGTCCCAGACGCGGGTCGAGCCGGTCACGCAGGCCGTCGCCCGCCATGTTGAACCCCAGCACGGTGATCAGGATCGCCAGGCCGGGGAAGATACAGACCCAGGGACGGCTGGTCAGGTAGAACTGGCCCTCGGTGATCATCGCGCCCCAGCTGGGCAGGGGCGGCTGTGCGCCCAGGCCCAGAAAGCTGAGCCAGGCCTCGGTCAGGATATTGGAGGCCACGCCCAGGGTGAGAGCCACGCTCAGCGTGCCCACGGTGTTGGGCAGGATATGGCGCAGAAGGATCCCGGCCGGGCTCACCCCCACCGCCCGGGCGGCCAGCACGTAGTCGCGCGCCTTGATCGAGAGCACCTCGGAGCGCACCAGGCGCGCGATGGAGCCCCAGCCGACCAGCCCCAGCACGAGGAAAATGGTGGTCACGGTCGGGTTCTCGAAAATCGCCATTACGGCCAGGGCGAACAGGGCCGTTGGAAAAGCCAGCACGATGTCGGTCAGGCGCATCAGCACCTCATCCAGCCAGCCGCCGCAGTAGCCGGCCAGCGCCCCGATCAGCGTGCCCAGAACGCCCGATACCGCCACGGCCAGCAGCCCGATGGCCAGTGAAATCCTTCCCCCGTACAGCACCCGGCTCAGCACGTCCCGCCCCAGGTAGTCCGTGCCGAACGGATGGGCCAGGCTGGGGGCGGCCATCACGTGCTCGATATCCACCCGGTAGGGATTGTAGGGGGCGAGTACTCCCGCGCCCAGGGCCGAAACCACCAGCAGTAGCACCACCAGAACGCCGAAACGCAGGCTCCAGGGGCTTTTTGTCTGCATCGTCATCCGGTGGCCTCCCGCGGTCCGCCCCCATCCAGACGGATACGGGGGTCGATCCAGGCGTACAGCAGGTCGATCAGCAGGTTGGAGCCGACAAACAGGAACGCCAGCAGGATCACCCCGCCCTCCACCACCGGCAGGTCGCGGACCAGGATGGCATCATAGATCGCCCGACCGACCCCCGGCCAGGCGAACACTGTCTCCGTGGCCACGGCCCCACCCAGCAGCGAGGCCAGGTTGGTCCCGATCACCGTGACCAGCGGCACCGCCGCTCCGCGCAGGGAGTGACTCCAGAGGATGCGGGCCTCGCTCAGTCCCCGCGCCCGCGCGGCCAGGACATGGTCCGATCTCAGCACCTCCAGCAGGGCGGCCCGGGTGATCCGGGCGAAATAGCCGGTGCTGATCGCGCTCAGGCTGAGCGCGGGCAGGATAAGATAGCGCAGCGAACCGTCCCCGTACCCGCCCACCGGCAGCCAGCCCAGCACCCCGGCGAACAGCACGATCAGCATCATCCCCAGCCAGAACACGGGCGTGGAGATGCCCCCCAGGCTGAGCAGCATCACCACGAAATCCGCCGCCCGGCCGTGATGCACCGCGGCCAGCATCCCGGCGCCCACTCCGCAGACCAGGGCAATGGCCAGCGCGGCCAGGGCCAGGCGCAGCGTGGCCGGGAACCGCTCGGCGAGCACGGTGGTCACGGGGCGCCGCTGACGGTAGCTATAGCCCAGGTCGCCGCGGGCCAGTCCGGACAGGAACATGCCGTAGCGCACGTGCAGCGGACGGTCGAGGCCCAGGTTGTGGCGCAGGACGGACAGGGTCTGCTCATCCGCGTGCTGGCCCGCCATCAGGCGCGCCGGGTCGCCGGGCACCAAGTACATCAGGACAAACACCAGGCTGGCCAGGCCCAGGACCACCGGAACGAGGCTGACCAGACGACGCAGCAGGAAACGGATCATTGCGCCGCACCTCCTTCCGCAGCCGGGGCCACGGGCTGCAGACGCCACAGCTCGGCGGCCCAGATACCGACCAGCGGGTAGGTCAGCCCGCTCCAGCGCGGGCCCACCAGGGCCACCTGACCGGGATGGTAGGTGAAGATCCAGGGGACATCCGCCACGATACGACGCTCGGCCTCACGGTACAGCCCGGCCCGCTGCGCCGGATCGGTGACCCGCAGGGCGAGCGTGAGAAGGCTGTCCACGCCGGAGTCGGCGTAGCGGGTGTAGTTGCCGGCGTCGCCCCAGTTGGAGCTGTGGAACAGGGTGAACAGGAAATTGTGCGCGTCCGGGAAATCCCCGATCCAGCTGCCGCGGAACAGGTCACTCTCCCCGGCGCGGATCGCGGCCAGGAAAGCGGCCCACTCCAGGCTTTTGAGCCGCACATTCACTCCGAGCTCGGCCAGGCAGGCCTGGACAAACTCGCAGACTCGGCGGTCCTGCGGGTCGTTGTTGTAGAGCAGGGTCAGCTCGGGAAGGCCGCAACCGCCGGGATAGCCGGCCTCGGCCAGCAACTCGCGCGCCCGCTCCAGACTGAACGGGTAGCCCGCGGCCTGCGGGTCCCAGCCCGGCAGCCCGGGCGGCAGGGGCCCGGTGGAGATTTGGTCCACGCCCTCGCTCAGCACCTCGGTGATCGCCCGCTTGTTGACCGCATAATTGAAAGCCAGCCGCAGGGTGCGGTTGCCGCGGAAAGGGGCGCGGGACAGGTTGAACCCGATGTAGCGCACCGACAGCCCCGGCCAGATATGCAATTGCCCGTCGAACCGCCGCCGGGCCAGCTCCACCTGTCCGGGCGGGATCTGCTCCAGGAGGTCCAGCTCGCCGGCGGCGAATTTCTCCAGGGCCACGGCCACGCTGGGCGCCACCGGGAACTCGAGGCTGCGGATACCCGGCACGCCGCGCGCGTAGCGCTCGTTCCTCTCCAGACGCACCCAGGAGTCGTGCTGCCAGCCCACGAAACGGAACGGCCCGCTGCCCACGGGGGTCTGGCCGAAATGCTCCTCGCCCAGGCGCTCCACCTCCTCGCGCGGCACAATACTCGCCCCGGCCATGGTGAGCTGGGCCAGAAACGGCGCCCAGGGGCGCTCCAGGCGCAGCACCAGCGTGCTGTCATCCTCGGGGACTATTCCCTCGACCCGGTCCGCGGCCCCGGCGCGGAAACGCTCCGCACCCAGCAACGGGGTGAGGACCCAGGGTCGCTCGCTGGCCGAGCGCGGAGCTAACAGACGCTCGAACGAGTAGCGCACGTCCTGGGCGCTAACCGCGCGTCCATTGTGGAAAAGCATATCTGTCCGCAGATGGAAACGGTAGGCCAGGCCGGCCGAGTCCAGCGGCTCCCAGCTCCGTGCCAGGCAGGGCGCCACCTCGCCGCTGACTGCATCCAGACGGACCAGCGGGTCGAACAGGTTGTTGACCACGGTCTGGGAAACCAGGTCCACGCTGTGGATGGGGTCGAGGGAAACCGGGTCGCCGGGGATGCGGAAACGGAACACGCCCGCCTCGGCCGGGCCTTTGCCGCTGCCGCCGCAGCCCGCGATGAGCAGCGCGAGCAGCACGGCGCTGGCAAGCGGCTGGCGGACCATTTTCATCGGGGCCGTCCGGGTGAGGGAGTGAGGGTGACAGACTGCCTGCAACGGTCCCGGGCCTCAGCGCCCGACCGTGGCCAGGGCGTCGTGGGGAAGGCTCCAGGCGCCGCGGGTGCTGTCCTTGTCGAAAAAGCCGGAGGCCAGGACACTGTCGCCAGCCGCGAGAACGTAGTCCGTGGAGTCGTGGGGCACGTAATTCGGGTTGCCCACGTAGTTTATCCCCACGAGCAACTCGGGCGAGGCTGCGGTGTAGACCAGCACGTACTGGGTGTTGTTGTAGGGGTTGGGAGCGACAAACACCAACCGCCAGTCGCTGCGGTCGATCACTGACCCGTCACCCCGGCAGACCCGGCCGTCGCGGAAACGGATCGGCAGGTCATCCTGGATGTGGCGCAACAGGCGGTTGTCCTCCACCGGACCGTAGAGCAGCAGGGATTTGCGCTTGCGCGTGCGGTCGTTGGCCTCACGGTCGGCCTGGACCGGGATTCGGGTCGAGAACTTCTTCTCCAGGCCCGCGGCCACCTTGCGGGCGTAAGCCTCCACCAGGCTGTCCGCGGCCCGCTCGCCCCCGGAGGGGTACAGGACAGTCATGTTGGAATATTTTTTCCTGAAGAAATCGTCGATCGGGCCGCGCAGGTGCTTTCCCTCGTACATGGACTTATAAAAATGCAGGAAAAGCATCGTCATGCTCACGACAATCAGGCCATAGCGTACGGTGGGGCTGTCACCGAAAAACGACCGCCGTTTACGGACCGGTTTTTCGGGCTGCGGTGCGTACTTGGCCAGATACTCTTCTTCCATCCTGGCTCCCGGTCAGATCCGTCCCAGAGCCGCCAGCTTCTGCTGCATGCGCCCCAGATAGTCGTTCACCCGCTCGGCATCCTGAAGACCCAGCGCGCCGAGCATGGTCTTGCCGGCCTGCATGACCAGCACTTTCTCGTAGTAGGGGTCCTTGGCCGAGAACCACGGCACTTCCTCGTCGCTGTGGTCCTCCAGGTCCTTGGCGTACTTGGTCATGAAGGTCTTGTACGACTCGTAGCTCTTCTGGGCTTCCTCGACCGTTTCGTGCAGAATGAAAAACAGCTTGTACTCGGTGTCGCCGTCCTTGTACTCGGCTGTGAACCCGTTTTTCAGGTCGCTCTGTCCCAGGACATCGCGGGCCAGGTAGCGCACGGTGTTGGGGATCAGGTTGTCGGCCGGGAACACATCCAGCTCGGGCGGAATCTCGGCCTTGGCCGGAATGGCGGCCCGGGCGGCCTCGGCCAGCTTGCGCAGGGCCGGCTCCACCTCGTTGCCCTCCTTGAACGAGGTGACTTTCACGTAGTAGGGTCCCTGCCAGAAATTGAGGGCGTTGCGGGTGAAATAGCCCTGGCAGCCGATCTGGTTGTACTGGGCCTCGTAGGGGCGCTCGGAGGAGTAGATGCCGAAGCCGCACAGTTCATTCGCCATGCGGTAGACATCCACCACGGCCTGCAGGCCGTCCGGGCCCTGGTAGTCGGCGGTGGCGACCTCCTGGAAATTATAGATTAAATATCCCTCCGCTCCACCGTCGATGTACACCCAGAGGCTGTCGGCGTTGAACACGCGGGGCTCGCCGCTGCGGGTCCAGCCCTCCGCCGCCCCGTCAGCCGGCAGCACCGCCAGCGCCGCACCCGAGCCGGCAGCACCCGCGGCGGCCGGGGCCTCTTCCTTATTTTCCTTCGCCCCGCCGCAACCGGCGGCGAACAGAGCCGCGGCGGCAAGCAAAAGCCCGAAAACCAGATAGCGTCCCGGACGTGAATGAATCATTGTCTGATCGCTCCATGATAATGAGTGGCCGAATGATTATCCTGTCGATGTCGCTCAGTTGCTCCACCAGCGGCGCTCGCGGACATAACGGTCGAATTCCTCTCGGTTGCGCAGGTTCTGATTGAAGAAATAGAGCACCAGGTTCTCCACCTCGTAGACCCAGATCTGGTTCAGGCGGCTGCCGTAGATCTCGGTGGGCGGGCCGAGCAGGATATAGACCTCGCCCATGTTGGTCTCCCAGCCCTCGCGCTGATCGGTGCTGAAATGACGGTTGGCGTAATCGATCCGCTCGAAATACTGGACTTTCAGCTCGTTGACCGCCGTGGCCGGCACGGGGTCCATCTTCTGCCAGAACGCATCCAGCGCGGCCTGTCGCTGGGCCTCGGGCACGGCCATCAGCTCCTTGAGCTCGGTCTCGCTGGCCAGGTACTTGAGGTAGCGTATCTCCTGCGAATAGTTCTCGCTGACCCAACTCGCCGATTTGACTATGCGGAACGTGAAACTGGTGGCGCGAGCCAGCGACTGGTTTTTGGCGTCCCGCAGGTAGACATCCACTTCGTAGCTGCCCAGGCCGAGGGTCTGCGAGGGCAGGCGGATCAGCTTGCGCTGGGTCAGCTCGCCATCGGCCAGGGACACCTCCACCCGCGGGAAGACCATCAGGGCCTTGACCACCTCGGCGGTCAGTTTCCAGCCCTCGGGCGGGCGGGTGGAATCGGCATAAACCTCGACCAGCAGGAATATAGGCTGGCCCGAGGCATATTGCAAGGAAGCGCCCCGCAGGGTCGAGATTTCCAGGTGCGAATCGACCACCGAATCGGCCCGCATCCCGGGCTCGTAAAAGAACGGCGTGCTCAGTTTGGGCAGCTTTTCCGACAGGTTCGGGACATTGACCGAGACCCGTCCGTTGCCGTAGGTGTGGGCGTTCAGATCCTTCACCTCGGCAAAGCCCTCGTACTTGCCGGGCAACACGTTCATCTCGGTCTGCAGGGGGTCGAAATTAGCCTCCAGGGTGGTCTCATCGTAGCTGGGCACCCGCAGGTCCTTGTCCCACAAGCCGCGGAGCATGTGGCCCGACTCGGTGTCGCGCATGCTCAGGAACGCCTCGTAGGCGGCTTCGAAATGGTCTTTCTGGCGGAAAAACAGCAGGTTCTGGTTCTCCACAGCCACGGTGATCAGGCAGCGGGTGCTGTCGGCCGGACCGCGGAAAAACGCCATCCGCAGGCTGAACGGCACGTCGTTCTCGAAAGGATTGACCTCCTGGGCGGCGGCGCGGCCCAGGCCCAGGACGGCCAGAATGATCATCAACAGCAGGCTTGTTCTCGATCCTTGGGACATATTATTCTCCGCACGCGGAAAGTCGGCGCAACAAGACTCGGCCAGTTCACTAAGGGATAATACACTGGAACGTGCGGCGCGTTCGGGCCAAAAACGCCGGAGAATGTCGGCCGCGGGCCGGCTCAGCGCTTGACCACGAAACGGGTGTTGCGCTGGGTCATCCGTCCAGCCAGGTTCAGGTCCTCCACCCGCACCGACAGCTCGTACAGTCCATCCGGATTGTCCGAGATGTCGATCGCCACTTCCTCCTGCACCAGGTCCTGTCCCGACGGACGGCGGGTCTTCTCGGCCGACAGGACCACCTTTTCCTGCCCCGGGCCACGGCCGGCCAGGGACTTGAAAGTGTCGAGCACAGCCCCGAACACGTTGCGGTCGCGCCTGAGCGTGCTGACCACGTAGGTGATCCGGTAGCGGCAACTGCCGTCCGCCGCCGGGGTCAGGTTGTATATCTCCTGGTAGGCGAACATCTTGTCTGTCGGGTGAAACACCCGGGAGGGGTTCGGATATATTTCCAGGCCGTACCGCTTGAATTTACTCGAATCGACCGGCGAGGCAAAGATATTCTGCGCGGTCAGTATCTGGCTCGACTGCAGCGAATCCCCGTCGAACGAGTCCATCCGAAGCTCGCCGTTGAACAGCCCCACCGACTCGCCGTTCTGTATCCTGATGAAATAGCGGTAATCCCCGGCCGGAATGTCGAGGCGGCCCAGGTCGAGCACCAGCCGGTCCACCAGGTCGTGGGGGTTGATCGCGCTCCGGTGCTGCTCGGCTTTCTCGATCCGCCCCACCTGGCGCCAGCGGCTGTCGTAGAGCATCAGCTCGAAAGCGATGTCGTAGTAGTAGGCGTCCCGCTGGCGCGAGAAGCTGATATCCTGTCCCGGCACGCCCAGGTAGAACTCCAGGTCGCCCTGCTTGCCCGAGAGGCCGCGGAAACCGACCAGGTCGTAGAAGGAGCGCAGCGGATGCGAGTAGGGCGCCTCCACGCTCTCGCTGTTCAGGGCGCGGCGGATGGCCAGGGCGTTGGTCGCCTCCTCCTCCATCAGGGCGAACGGGTCGCCGGGATGGTTGAGCAGGCGGAAATACAGCCCGTCGCCCACCTCCTCGCGCGAGGCGTACAGCTCGCGGACCCAGTTCAGGCGGGTGGCCTCCTCGTCATCCCGCGGGTAGACATTCCCGTCGATGTCGGCGATGAAATCGCTCGGCCGCCCCACCACCGAGGACAGGGCGGTGACGAGCTGGTATTCCGTGTTGCCGTTCAGCCCGGCGAAATGCAGCATCAGGTCGGGAGCGTCATGACGGTAGTAGATCCAGGTCTCGTTGGGCAGGAAGCCATCGCCGATCTGGGTCAAGGTGCGGTCCGGTCGGCCGTGGCGGATGTAGACCAGGCCACGGTCATCGTAGGGCACATCCACCTCCGGGTAGGTGGCGGCCAGGGGGCCGAGCGAGGGATTGCGCTGGGCGAACGGAACGTGGTACAGGCTGTCGGCCACGGCCAGGCGGTAGTAGTGGCGCAGCAGGCGCATGCCGGGCGACAGGTCGAGGTCGTGGTCGCGGCGGAACCAGAAATCGCGGAAGAACTGCTCGGCCTGGGTGGGAGCGGTCTGGTCGAACTGCTCGCGCTCGTCCTCATCCGCCAGCATCACCACATCGTCCCAGTAGGCCTTGAACTCGGCCCGGGTGGTGATCGCCTGCACCCCGCGCCAGTAGAGACGGATCGCCTTGTCGTAGTTGTGGCGCCGCAGGCTGATCTTGGCCAGCTCCAGGCCGGCCAGCGGGTCGAGACGGCCCTTCTCGCTCTCGATCACCTCGGAGAGCACCCGCTCGGCGGAGTCGAGGTTGCCCAGGGCCTTGTTCAGGGAGGCCAGCTTGAGCCCCAGGTCGCGGTTCATGCCACCCAGGTCGGAGGCTGTCTGGAGCTGGACCAGGGCGGTTTCCAGGTCAGCGCGCCCGTAGCGCCGCATGTAGGCCGAGCCCAGCCAGTAATGGGTCTCGGCGCTGCCCGGGGCCAGCTCCACGGCCTTGCCGAAACAGTCGATGGCCCGCGAGACATCGTCCATGTTGAACCAGCGCTCCACGATCCGGATCAGGCGCGCCCGCTTGTCCTCGCGCTCCAGGTAGCAGCGCCCCACCCCGATCCAGGCCTTCGCATCGCCCGGGGCCAGCTCGAGCGCCCGGTCGAACGCCTGGCGCGCCAGTTGCTGGTCATCCTGCTCCAGGCGGCTGAAACCCAGCCGCAGAAAGGAATTGAGCTTCACCGCCAGGCTGTCGCGCTGCACCACCGCCGCAGGAGCGGGCAGGCTGTCCGGCGTGGTGACAGCAGCAGCGGCGCGGACTGGGGCAGCGGCGCACAGGCCCAGGACAACAACGCATTTCAGCAGAGTACGCATCGGCGCAGGGTCCGGTCGAACGACAGGCTCAACGCCGGGCAGCACAAAGCCCGGCCGGACACACCCTGTCCCGGACGGGCCGAACGCGGCCGGCGGGTCCGGGACAGCGGCAGTGGAAAGCAAGCGGGGGCAAAAAGTATCTTCCGCCCCCGCTTCGCGTTACCCAATGATTTTAACACCCGCCCCGTCTCAGGTCAATCCCGAGCCGTAGACATCCAGCAGCATCTGGTTGTTGGGCGAGCGGCTCTCGCCGATGGCGGTCACGTAGACGCCGGGCTTGTCCACCAACGGACAGACATTCTCGCACATGCCGCAGCCCACGCACAGGTGCGGGTCGATATGCGGCTGCTTGACCTTGATCTTGTTCTGGCCCGAGCTGTCGAGCACCTCGACCTCCTCGAACCAGATCGCTTTCTTGGGCGTGGGGCAGACCTCCTCGCAAACTATACAATTGTGCCCCTGGCTGTACGGGATGCAGCGGTTCCTGTCGAAGAACGCCAGCCCGATCTTGGTCTGGTGTTTCTGCTCCACGGTCAGTTTCCGGATCGCCTGGGTCGGGCAGACCTGGCCGCAGAGCGTGCAATTGTACTCGCAGTAGCCCTGCTGCATTTTCAGGTAGGGCGTCCAGAACCCCTCCAGCCCGGCCTCCATCAGGGTGGGCTGGATCGCGTTCTTGATGCAGACTTTCATGCACTCGCCGCACTTGATGCAGCGGTGCAGGAACTCGGACTCGTCCACCGCTCCGGGCGGACGGATGAGCGCGGGGTTGAATTTCTTCGACTCCTTGACATCCTCGCCCGAGGCGAACGGCGGCATCTTACGCGGGTCGATCCGGGCCAGGGCCACCGCTCCCACCGCCGCGCCCATTGCGGCCACCACGTGGCGCTTGCCGTAATCCACGCCACGCTCGGCCTTGCCGGGCAGACCGAAGCCGAACGAGAGCGAATGGCTGGGGCAGGACTCGATGCAGTTCCAGCAGTAGAGGCACTCGGTGCGCAGCCAGCTTTCGCTCGACTGCGGCTCGCAGGCGCCCTCGCAGTTGCGGCTGCACAGGTTGCAGTTGGTGCAGGTCTCTTTGTTAACCCGGAGCTTCAGGAAATTGAAACGGCTCAGAAGGCCCAGCAGCGCGCCCAGCGGGCAGAGGTAGCGGCACCAGAAACGACGCCGCACCTGGTTGAGCACCGCGATGCCGGTGAAAACCAGGCCGATGAAAAGCCCCTGGTAGAAATAGGGCTGCTCGAACGAGAGCACCCAGCGGCGCAGGAAATTGAACACCGGCTCGATTATCGCGTTGAGCCAGGGCAGGTCGAGGGCGAACAGCGGGTAGAACGCCGCGCGCACCAGCCAGTTGAACACCGGGTTGACCGCCAGGCCGAACGAGCGGATGAGCACCGAGAACGGGTCGAGGAACCCCACGATCTGAAGGCCCAGCAGCGAGCCGGCCAGGAAAAAGACCACGGCCACGTATTTCCAGCTCTGGCGCTTGTCGTAGCGGTTGCGGGCGATCTTGTCCTTGGGCTTGCGCTTGTTGTGGCTCAGGATGTGGTTGAGCGTGCCCATCGGACAGACCCAGCCGCAGAAAAAGCGGCCCAGGCTCACCGTGAGGCCCACCACCACGAGGCTCCAGAGCAGCATGCGCGGAACGGCGTGCTGGGCCAGGAACGTGGAGGCCGCCACCAGCGGGTCGAAATCGAAAAACACCTTGACCGGGTAGGCGATGGTGTCGACGCCCTTGTACTCGGTCATGACCAGCAGGAAAAGGAACAGGATGAAGAACGCGCTCTGGCTGATCCGTCGTGCAGTGCGCATCAGAGGCTCACCTCCCGGACCAGTGAGGCGTCGGGGCTGATCGAGCCGAGGCCCATCTGCTGGCCCAGTGTCAGGTAGCGTATCTCGACCGGGTCGATCCCGAACAGTCCGGCCGCACGGCTGTCCGCAGCCACCGGGTCGAGCGAGGCGATCACGGTGTCGGTCTTCTTAACATCGGTCAGGCTCCCGCCCGAGGGGCCGTTGCCGGTGAGGATGCGCACGGCGTCGACCACGGTCAGGGTGGGGGCGAAGAAACGGGTCATCTCGGCGATGCTCAGGTGCACATCCTGGTGCAACTGGTTGCGCCGCCCGCCCATCAGGCCGTAGAAATTCTTCATGCCCACGGTCAGACGGCTCAGGCTGTGATGCTTGGCGATGGGGGCGTTGATGATCTTGTCCACCTCCAGGGCCGGCTGGTAGACCGGCCACTGCTTGATCAGCTCACCGCCCACCTCGGCTTTCTTGAAATTGAAATCCTCGACGAACGGGCATTCGGCGCCGGCTTTCTCGGCCGCCTCCTTGATCCCGCTGCGCACGTAGCAGCGCCGCGGGTCGTTGATCGTGTTGTCCAGCACGTAGACCTTGGCCGCGCCCGCCTCCAGGCAGAGCGCCACCAGGGTGGCCACCACGGTCGGGTTGGTCGTGGCGGCCTGCTCGGGCACGCGGTCCCAGCCGATATTGGGCTTTATCATCACCTTGTCGCCGCGCGAGATGAACAGGCCCATGCCGCCCAGTTCCTGGATCGCCCGGCGGGTGATCGCCTCGGGGTCGGCCCCGGTGGCTACGCTCAGCACCGGGCCGCCGGTCTTGACCGGTTCGCGGCGACGCTGCGTGGCCGCCTCGCCAGAGGCTCCGTTTCCAGCACCTTCAGTCTTCGCGCCACCGCCGCAGCCGGCCAGTCCGGCCGCCAGAGCGCCGGCCCCGAGCACTTTCAGAAATTCCTTGCGTCCGATCTCCATCTTTATCTCCCTCCACGCTCTCTAAACGAAATCTTCAACCGCTCTGATACATTTTCATCAAAGAGCAAAGCAACTCCGTCTCTCTTCGCCGAAAGGCCGCGCGGATCACTCCGCCAGCAATTGTTTCAGCATGGCCGCCGAGGCCCCGGCCGGTGCGTCGAACAGGTTGTAAAGCTTATCACCGCTCAACAGGATGCGGTCCTCGCCCTGGTCCGAGGTGTAGGTCAGGGCTACGGCGCCCTCGGGCGCCAGGTGTCCGGACGGGTCGGCTGCGGCGCGCTGACTGTAGAAAGCGCTCACACGCTCCAACGCGCCGGACGCGGCGGCCGGGTCCGGGTAGCTTACCGCCAGCAGCCATACCGAGCGGGGGTCGTCGCCGCTCACGTACTGCGCCAGCACCGCCGGCAGCGCGGCGCTCAGGCCGTAGAGGTTACTGTCGCTCAGGTAATGGCAGGTGTTCAGTCCCAGGACCCCGCGCACCAGGGTCTCGCTGTCCGGTAGACGGTCCCGGGACGGCAGCAACGACAGGGCCGCGGGCAGGCTCCCGGTTGTCCCGGGGAGCGCGCTCTCCACGCTGCGGCCCAGGGCGCGCACCGCGGCCTGGCTCTCCGGCCCCGGCCCCATCGACTGCATGTCCACGAAATAAGACCCCTTGCAGAACACGAGCCGATAGTCGCTCTCCGCTCCGGCCAGGCCGTAATCCACCCTCTGGTAATCCTCCCGCCGCGAGACCGTGAACAGGCCGAAAGCCGCGGCCGGGTCGGTCATCTCGTACACCCCGGCGATCACCAGGGCGCCCTCCGGCCCGATGTACTCGCGGGTCAGGGAGCGCACGAAACCGAACTCCCGGTACAGCTCCGCCCCACCGTCCAGCAGGTCGGACAGCCCCGCGCCGTCATATTCCTGGACCGAATCGCCGGCGGACCAGCCCGAGGGCAAGCCGCGCGAGGGCAGCAGGGCGGTCTGCACCGGCCGGACTGACCCCTCCGGACTGGAATCCGGATATGTGCGACCGCAGGCGGCCACGGCCAGGCAGACTGCGGCCAGGGACACGAAAAACACCTTGTGTGAGGATATCCTCAACCGCTCCGGGTTTGCGCCGCTCATCCCTCACTCCTGGTGGACAGGGCCCGGCCGGGGATGCTTCAACCAGCTCTAACATTATACCGGTACAATAATAAACGGATTCAAACGCAGAATTGCAACCTTTTTGTCAATTTCTTCCAACCGTCACCCGGACTCACTCCATCAACGCGCTGAAATACTGGATAGTGGCGGCCAGCCCGGTTTCGAGGTCCGCCGAGGGGTTATAGCCCAGAGCGCACAGACGGGAGATGTCGGCGTAACTGGCGCGGATGTCCCCGGGCCGCTCGGCGGCGAATACGATCTTCGAGCGCGAGCCGGTGATCTGGACGATCCGCCGGGCCAGCTCCAGGATGGTGATGTACTCCCCGCGCCCGACATTGTAGACATCCCGCCCCCGCTCCACGCCCATCAGGATCGCCCGGACCAGGTCTTTCACGTAGACGAAATCCCGCACCTGGGCCCCGTCGCCGAAGATCACGATGTCCTGATGCCGCAGGGCGCGGTGGATGAAAATTGGCACTGCGGCCGCGTAGTGGCTGGAGGGGTCCTGGCGCGGCCCGAACACGTTGAAGAAGCGCAGGCTCACCGTGTCCAGGGCCCAGGCGTCACGGTACATCCGCAGGTAGTATTCCCCGTCCAGCTTGGTCACCGCGTAGGGGCTCTTGGGCTCGGGCAGCATGTCCTCGCGCTTGGGCACTTGCGGGTTGTCGCCGTAGACCGCCGCGCTGCTGGCCAGCACCACCTTGCGCACCCCGGCCTTTTTCGCCGCGGCCAGCACGTTCAGCGTCCCCAGGGTGTTGATCCGCACGCACTCGTCCGGGTGCTCCACGCTCTCCGGCACGCTGACCATCGCCGCCAGGTGGAATACCAGCTCCACCCCGTCCATGGCCGCGGCCAGCTCCGCAGCCTCGGTGACCGAGCCGCGGCGGAAATCGCAAGTCAGCCCGTCAAGGTTGCGCAGGTAGCCGGTGCGCAGGTTGTCCAGCACCCGAACCTCGGCGCCGGAGACCGAAAAATGCTCCGCCAGATGGCTGCCGATAAAGCCCGCTCCACCGGTTATCAGGACACGCATGCGGACCTCATGTTTAGAATTTATCTATCGGTTTCACGGTCGCCCCCGCCTTGGGAAAAGCCGGGCGACGGCAGGAATTCAAGCCGACTGTCAAGTTGAGATTTATAACACATTTGTGCCCTGAAATCAAGCCGCACAACACCCTCGCCGACAGTCGAAAAAACCGCGCCTGAATCCAGCTGGCCGAGTCTCCATACATTGACATTTCAGGCCGTTTCTGTTAGCTTTTTTACTTCCGCTGCCTTTCGCTGACAATCGAAACATAACGAAAGACAAACTACAAGTACAAGTACAAGGAGGACATGTTGGCCAAGACATTCAGCACCACACCCAGGACCGTAAAGCCGGTCGACACGCCAAACCGCAAGATCAAGACCGCCATCCCGGTGCCCGAGTCCCTGCCCATTATCGAGAGCCTGCGCCGCAACGAGCCGCTCTCGATGAGCGGCCAGCCGCTGGTGCTCTGGAGCCACGCACAGGGAGCCACGGTCTGGGACAAGTGGGGCAACCAGTGGATCGACTGGTCGAGCGGCGTGCTGATCACCAACGCCGGGCACAACCATCCCAAGATCAACAAGGCCATCCTGGACCAGGTCAAGGGGGGGCTGCTCACCAGCTACTGTTTCCCCAACGACCCGCGCGCCGAGCTGGCCCAGCTCCTGGTGGATGTCACCCCGCCCTCGATGGACAAGGCTTTCATCCTGACCACCGGCAGCGAGACCGTGGAATGCGCGTTCAAGCTGATGCGCACCTACGGCCTGAAAAAGTACGGCAAGCACAAGATCACCGTGGTCTCGTTCGAGCGGGATTTCCACGGCCGCACCCTGGGCGCGCAGATGCTGGGCGGCAGCCCGGCACTGAAGGAATGGATTGTCAACCTGGACCCGAACATTGTCCAGGTGCCGTTCCCGGATGGGTTCCGCACGCCCGACACCAGCTTCGGACTGTTCGAGAAATCATTGGCCGCCAAGGGTATTACGCCTGACATGGTGGCTGGCGTGCTGATGGAGACCTACCAGGGCGGCGGCGCCAGTTTCGCGCCGCCCGAGTACGTGCAGGCGCTGCGTAAGTGGTGTGACGCCAACGGCGCCCTGTTCTGCTGCGATGAGGTCCAGGCCGGGTTCGGCCGCTGCGGCACCATGTTCGGCTGGGAGAACTACGGCATCCTGCCCGACCTGGCCTGTTTCGGCAAGGGCATCTCGAGCAGCCTGCCGATCTCGGCCGTGGTCGGCCGCAAGGAAGTGATGGACCTGTACGGCCCGAACGAGATGACCAGCACCCACACCGGCAACCCGGTCTGCGCCGCCGCGGCGGTGGCCAACATCAAGGCCATCCTCGAGGAGAAGATCGTGGAGCACGGCGCCGCGATGGGCCGTATCCTGCACGAGGGCCTCAAGGCCATCCAGAAGAAGTTCCCGGCGGTGATCGGCTCGGTGCAGGGCAAGGGCATGGTGGCCGGGCTGCACATGGTCAAAAAGGGCGGCATCGAGCCGGACGGCGACCTGGCCTGGAACATCATCAACTCCTGCGTGGAGAAAGGCCTTCTTATGTTCTCCCCGGTGGGCATGGGCAGCGCCACGGTGAAGATCAACCCGCCGCTGGTGATCGAGGAGGGCGCCCTGCGCGAGGGCCTGGCCGTGCTGGAAGAGGCAATCGCCGAGAACGTCTGAGGATTGGATTCATCATTCCGGTTATGGCAAGGGGCGGGTCTGAGACCCGCCCCTTGTGTATTCTGACGTTGTGACGAGTACAGGGGTGCGGCGCACTGCCTGTCGCGCCCCTTTCTTGTTCATCCCGCCGGTCAGCGGGTAATGCGGACACCCAGGCTGTTGCGCAGCGGCGAATCCGCCGGGACTTTCAGCACAATCCGCCTCAAGCCCTGTTTCCAGAAACCCTCCAGCCGGGGATCATCCAGATCGATCTCCTCAACTTTGGCCGAAAGCTGTTTCGGGTCATAGCGCAACTTGAGCGCAGCGCTCTTTCCCGCCTCCCCGGCGTCCCACACCTCCAGGCTTATCAGGCCGTCTTTTTCCAGCTCCACCCGGCAGGGAGTCATCAGGCTGAGGAACACCTCTCCCGTTTTTTCAGCGAGCTCGTAATCATCGGTGACAGTGATCTGTTTCTTCCGGTCCAGGCTGACAGTCCGTCGCCAGGACTTAAGCTTTGCCGAGGGCGGGTAGGCCGCGCTGATATCACAGCCGAACCGGGCGTAGGAACCGGTCGCACTGTAGTGCGGGTCCTTGGCCCAATAGCCCTTCTCGTTCCTCGAATGTCCGGGAACAAACTGGCTGTGGTCCTCGTACTGCATGACACCGTTCACGGTGGGCAGGTTGTGATAAGCCGACTGCAGGTTCCAGAGCGTGTAGCGTTCCTCTCCGTATGTCTTGATGTTGGTCGTGGCGCTGCCGACATCGATGAAGACCGGCTTGCCGTTGTAATAGACGATGAAGTTGCCGACATCGTTGTGCGAATGGCTCCAGTCGTTATAGCCACCCCGGGCGGCGAGATAGAAACCCTCGGGGCTGCCGCCTTTGGAGCGGGCGACCATTTCCATGGTCCCTTCCAGCCAGACATCCCGCACAAACGGCGGAGTGCTGCGGCGCGCGGCGTACAGCTCGTTCAGGTCCTGCAGGGCCGCCAGACGCTGGGCCATGTTGCCCGCCACCGAGGGACCGTTCGCCATGCGGATACCCGCCAGGTATGCGCCCAGCGCGACGAGATTCGGATCGCCGATTTTCTTGCCGTAGCGGAACATCATATCGTCGCCCTGCTCATCGAAGTCGGTGAACAGCGGGGCGTCGGCGTAGTTGAAAAAGTACAGGCTGTCGATATGCACCCGGTAGATGTATTTCCCGATATTCTTTATCATCCCGTCCTGGAAAACATCGATGGCCCCACGGCTGGCGCTGTTAAGCAGGTCCAGGCAGTTGAACAGCGTCGCACCCGAGAACCCCCAGTAATGCGGGCCCTCGTCGCACGCCCCGTCGGTCGAGTAATAGCCGATGAACTGGTCCAGGCTGCGGAGTATCTTGTGGACCGAGGCCACCCGCCGCCCGGGATCGGTCTCCAGGAGCAGGACCGCGGTCAGCCAGTTGGAATTGCACCAGGGGTTCCAGTTGTTCATCGTGTGCGCGGGCTGGAAACCCATCCACCACATGTCATCCCGCTGCAGGCAGGGGTCGAGCACCCGCTCGCGCGCCTCCAGCAGGATTCGTTTCCTGAGGTTGATCGAGACAGTGTCCAGTTCCTCAGCCAAAAGGTAGGAGGTGCAGGCCAGCAGGTTGACCGTCTCGCCGGAGGTTAGGTCGAGTTCGGGTTTCGACTTGTCGGGCAGCTCATAGCCGGGGGTCCGCATGTGCGGGCTGGGGGCATCGCTCCAGCCCGATTCCTCGCAGATCAGCCAAATCCCGTCTGCTATCTTTTTCAGGAACCGGCCCCGGCCCTCGGCGCACTCGGCCAGGACAAGGTCGCGGAGCATGTTCCTGCGCTCCCTGTTCTTCCTTTTATAATCCGAGGAGATTAAGTCGGCGAAGGCGATATACTCCGTAGCCAGCAGTTGAGGCCATTCCTTGGCGGCGGCTTTCTCGCCCCGGGCGATCAGGTCTGTACGGAAGCCGGCGGGCAGAGACTCCCAGAATTCCCGTTCCCGGGCTTTCGGGTACGGGTGCCATTGGCTGCAGGGAAGCAACACGCGCTGTAAGGTCTCGACCGGATACAGAGCGCTGAGCCGGGGCTTGGATTGGGCTGGCAATTGTGTCCAGCTCGAGCAGAGGATGACAAAAAAAACAATGGAGGCTGCCATTCCGGGTGGTTTCATAAGTATTTCTCCTTGATCAGCGCGGTGGCAATTCCATCCTTCCAGGCGAAAACTCGGCCTGCGATCACAAAGATATCATATGAAATGCAGACAGTCACCGCCCGGCTCAGTTGCTGGCTCGCCGGATATCCGGCATGCGGATCGCGGGGTTGGCCTTGACGAAGGTGCTGAACGTGAACTCGAACCGCCCGCCGGGCAGGGTGATCAGGCTCAGGTTGGCCTGCCAGCAGTGCAGGTCGCGGCTGAGGATGAAAGTCTGCCCCTGCAGCCCGCTGCGCGCGAAATTGTAGCTGCTGGAATAGACCAGGTGCCAGTCACGGGTGGGGTTGAACGTGAGCGACCAGCGCAGGCTCTGGTTGTTGTTCTGCCCGCTGCGCACACGGTTAAGGTTGTGGCTCAGGTTGACACTCCAGGGCATGCTGCGGGCGTAGGACATGTCGCGCCGGTTCTCGTAGCGCTGCTGGCGGGTCATGTCGAAAGCGCTGCCCTGGTAGTCGGGGTAGCGCTGGCTCTCCTGGTAGGCCTCCTCCTCCATCTCCGCCGTGCTGCCGCCCTCCTCGGCCTTGTAGGTGCCGCGCAGGGTGAGCGTGGTGCTCAGGCTGTTCATGAACGGCTTCAGGTGCTCGCTCAGCCCCGGCTCGACCAGCTGGTGGTTCATCATGAGCTGGATGTTCAGGAAACTGGCCGGGCTGCTGGTGAGTGAGGTGTTCAGGTCGCCCCAGCCCAGGGTGTCGCGTCGCGCGGCGCGGATGAAATCGTAGCCCAGGCTGTTGCGCAGAGAGAACAGCTTGCCGTTTTTCACCCCCGGCTCCTGTCCCGGCTGCCCCCCCAGGCCCGCGCCGGTCCCGGCCCCCGGCCCGGCCCCGGCCTGGCCCTTGTCCTGGTTCTCGGCCACCTTGTACTTGTAGTCAATGTCGTTGGAGACCGTGAAATCCAGGCGGTTGACCCGGCTGGCCGGACGGTCGCCGGTGAGGTCGGGCTGGTAGGTGTAGGTCAGGCGCGGCATCACGCTGTGGCGCCAGCGGAACACCGGCCCCACGCGCGGACCGTCGAATATGCCGTACAATTGGGTCGAGAGCGAGGTGGACAGGTTCACGCTCTGCTCGGTGTCGAACCCGCTTTCGACGGCCTGGTTGTCGTGGGTGGTCTGGGCTGAGTAGCGCAGGCGTGGATTGAGCTTGAGCCAGCCGTAGAGGGTCTGCGGTGTGTCCAGGTCCACGCTGCCGTTGGCCCGGTGGACATCCCGGTCCGCGCTGCTCTCGCTCTGGCTGCGTGTGTTGCTGTAGCCGGTGGAGGCGCCCCAGGTCATGTTGTACAGCCAGCCGGGGTTGAGCAGCCCGGCGCGGCGCGGAAGGTTGCGGCTGCGTTCCGGGAACAGGCTGCGCTTGTTGAAACTGAGCGAGAGCGAGGGCAGCGTGGAGGTTGAGCTGCCCTGCTGCAGCATTTTCTGGTGGTCGAGGGTGGAGCTGAAATAGCCCCAGGAGGGCCGCCAGGAGAACGTGGCCCGGCTCTTGAGGCTCTGGCGCAGGACATCCTGGATGTCGAACGCGGTGCGGCTCAGGAGGTTCCGGCTGCTGGTGAAATTGATCTCGGCGTTGAGGCGGCCCTTTTCGCCCAGGTTCTGGTTGTGGCGGCCGAAAATGCTGTAGTCGGTGGAGCCGTTGGTCTTGTCCCAGATCCGGCGCAAGTCGAAATCGCCGTCATACTCGTAGCGTTTGTTGTAGCGGGTGCGCCCGCGTAGGGTGGTCTGGCTGGAGGTGCGGATATCCAGGGCGCCCATCAGGTCGACACAGTCGTTGGGGGCCCAGAAATAACCCAGGTTGCCGATCGTGCGGCCGGTGCCGGAGCTGCGCATCACGCTGTTCACGCCGATGCGCGGCTGGAGGATGCCGCTGACCCGGTTGCCGCGGGTGATCGGGAAGAACACGAAGGGCAGGGCGAACACCGGCACCCGTCCCACCTTGAGCACCACCGGGGCGGCGAAGACCCGCTTGTCGCGGAGCACCTTGATCCGTGGGCTCTCGAAATGGTAGTGCACCCCGAGTGAATCGAGGTCGCAGGTAGTGAAGCTGTTGTCCGCGCCGTAGATGCTGTCCGGGCCGACTTTGCTCAGGCGGCGGCTGTCCAGGATCCAGTCGCCGAAAGTGGTGTGGCCGCCCGAGATCATGCCGCGGTCGCGCTCCACGTTGTAGCGCATCTCGGTCCCCTCGATGCTCTCGGTCCCGTCATCGAGCGAGGGGCTGCCGCTGACAAATATCTCGCCTGTGCGGCGGTTGTAGGCGATCAGGGAGTCGGCGCGCACTTTCTGGCCGGACTGGGCCACCTCGGCCGCGCCGCGCAGCAGCATCACGCCGCGGCGGACCAGGAAAGTGATCTCTTCACCGGTGTACTGTATCTTTTCGCTGTGGGGGCCGCCCAGGACGGACAGGGCCTGCATCAGGGAGTCCGGCTCGGGCAGGTCGGCTTTGGAGGCGAGAGAATCCTTGTGCGCTGCGGCGCTGCTGTCCCGCACGGCCCGGCCGGCGCGCGGACGCTCACCGGAGGCCTGGGCCCCGCGCAGCATCGCCCCCCGTTGCGGCGCGGCCTGGGCGGCGATGACCGCGAGCAACAGGACGGCGAGACACAAGGGGGGCAGCGCGGATAATTTTATCACCTGGTGCGACTCCGTTCGGATTACTCTGAGTCGGCTTCTTTCTTCTTGCGCGCAACCACCACCGCGATCCAGACACTGATCTCGTACAGAAGGCACATCGGCACGGCCACCAGGATCATGCTGCCCGGGTCCGGCGGCGTGACTACCATGGCGATGATGAAAATGACAAGGATCGCGTGGCGGCGCTTGGTGCGCAGAAATTCGGGAGTGACCAGCCCCAGGCGGGCCAGGATCATTATCACCACCGGCAACTCGAACACAACCCCGGTCAGTAGCACCAACTGGGTGGCGATATCCAGGTAGGAGCTGGCGGTGAGCATGAACTCGGTCGAGGCGAACTGGAATTTCGAGAAGAACGCCATACCCAGCGGCAATGTGACATAGAACGCCATCACCGCGCCCAGCACGAACATGAACAACGAAAGGAACAGCAGCGGGAACACCACCCGTCGCTCTTTCTTGAGCAACGCCGGGGCGATGAAAGCCCAGAAATGGTAGATCATCGCCGGCGAGGCGAACAGCATCCCAAAGAAGAACGACAGCTTCATTGCGATCATGAAACCCTCGGTGGGCTTGATGATCATCAGCTTGCCGTTCTTGAGGTACGGCACCACGGGCTTGACGATGACCGCGAGCAAGTCGTACTTGCTGTTGATCCAGAAGCCCAGGATGATGCCGACGAAGATGAAGGCCAGGCACCAGAGGATGCGCCGGCGCAGTTCCTCCAGGTGGTCCAGGAACGGCATCTCGCTCCTGCGGTTCAGATCGTCCTCATCCTTTTCGAAAGGATCGTCGTCATCCTCATCCGTACGCGCCTGCACCACTTCGCCGGGTTTGTTCACCTTTTCTGGGAGGTCTTTGCTGTCGGCCATATATCGTTTCGCTTTGACTGATTGCCCGTGCCCACGCCGCCGGACGTACCGGAACAGCCAGAAATATCAAGCTGATAATATACTTGTCAGGACCGTCCAGAGCAAGCCTTACCAGCGGCGCGCCCTCCCTTCAGGTCGTGAGCGCCGTGGCGGGCTTGCCTTTCACCGCGCCGGGGTTATCTTTGAGGCAGTGCACAGACACGCCGCGAGAGGAGACACTGTGGAGAACGAACGCAAAGATTTCGCCGGGATACGCACGGTGGAGGAACTCAAGGAGCTGGTGGCCTACCTGCGCTCGCCGCAAGGCTGCCCCTGGGACCGCGAGCAGACCGCGCGCTCGCTCAAGCCCTACCTGCTGGAGGAGGTCTACGAGTTGCTGGAGGCGATAGAGAGCGATGATCCCGTGCACCTGTGCGAGGAGCTGGGGGACGTGCTGATGCACCTGTGTTTCCAGGTCTGCCTGGCCGAGGCGGCCGGCCGCTTCGGCCTGCCCGAGGTGGTGGCCTTGATCCGCGACAAGATGGTGCGCCGTCACCCGCACGTGTTCGCCGGGGCGCGTTTCGCCAGCCGCGAGGACCAGCTTTTCGCCTGGGAGCAGATCAAGCAGGGGGAGAAAGAAGAAGCGGCGAAAACCAACGGAGAATCCAATCCGGGCAAGTCCGTGCTGGACGGCCTGCCCAGGAGCCTGCCCCCGCTGCTCAAGAGCTACCGTATCCAGGGACGGGTGAGCAAGTACCGTTTCGACTGGTCCGGGCCGCTGGAGGTGTTCGACAAGGTGGAGGAGGAGGTGGGCGAGCTGCGTCAGGCCGTAGCCGCGGGGCAGAGGGATGGAATGGAGGAGGAGATCGGCGACCTGCTGTTCAGCGTGGTCAACCTGGCCCGCCTGCTGGAGGTGCACCCCAAGCTGGCACTGGAGCGTACCAACGCCAAGTTTGTCCGCCGGTTCAAGGCCCTGGAAAAAAAGCTCCGTCAGCGCGGCCTAAAGCTGGGTGCGCTGCCCCTGGAGGAACTGGACAAGGTCTGGGACGAGGTGAAGCGCGAGGAGCGGGGGCAGAAGGCTCCGGAGCAGGAATGAGGGGTTCTGCAGAAAGATTGGATCAACAAGGGGCACGGACTGCCGTGCCCCTAAACTCAAAACAGCATCGTCTTTCCCCGGACGCCGTTTTCTTTTGTCCGCACCGGCCACTCAGCGCCCGAGCGCCCAGGAGCGCACGCTACGGAAAAACTGCGCGTTGTTCTCCATGCCGTTGTACGAGAAAAAGCTGATCCCGCCCGCGCCCAGCGGCTCGATCCGGCGCGCCCTCTCCAGTACCGAGGCGACCGGCACATCCCAGGCCCGTATCCCGGCCCAGACATGCTCGCGCCCCACCGCGCGGCAGGCGGCCTCGATCTGGGTGTAGACCTGCTCCGGTTTCTTGCTATAGGCCATCGGAACCACGAAATCAACACTCCCGCTGCGCACCCAGCCCGGCCAGTCCTGGGCGAAAGTGCGGTAAGCCGAGTCGATGTCCGGCTTGACCGCGGCCGAAAGCCGCAGCTCGGGACGCACCTGCCGCAGGTGGCCGCGCAGGCTCTCCACGAAACCTGTCACCAGCCCGGCCTTGAACTCCAGCCAGCGCCGGGACAGGCTGTCCACTGCGGTCTGGCCCAGGCGCTGTTCGAGCTGCTCGCGCTGGGTGAGCAGCGCCAGCGGGTCGACCCCGCTCCGGGCGGCGAACTGACGGCGCGCGGCCGGGCTGTAATCCACGGCGTCTGAGGGGTAGCGGAGATAGTCCAAATGCAGGCCGTCCACCGGGTAGCGGCTGACCAGGTCGAGGAGGAATTTCTCCAGCTCGCGCGCCGACTCCGGCTCGGCCAGGCTGCGGAAAGCGCCCTCGATCCGCAGCCTGGCGTAGCGCTCGAACGGGTAGTCGCTCATACGCTCGCCCTCGGCGTTGACCATGATCCATTCCGGGTGGGCGTTGACCACGTGAGCGGTCGAGCCCGGCCGCTGTGGCGCTGACCAGACCAGCAGGGTGTTGACCCAGGCGTGCACCTCGATCCCACGGGCGTGGGCCTTGCGGAGCAGGTAGTCCAAGGGGTCATAGGCCCCGGCCACGCGCTGGGCGTAGTCCTCGGCCGGGGGAAACACCCGCGACGGGAAATAGGCGTCACCGCGCCCGCAGACCTGGACGAAAAGGGTGTTGAATCCCGCCCCGGCGGCCTGCTCCACCAGGCGGTCCAGGCTCTCTCGGCTGAGCAGACTGGTGCGCACCACCCAGAGCGCGCGCCCTGTCCCCCGCCTGAAACCGGACCTCTCATCCACTTTGCCCCGGCCCTCGGCAGGCCGCATGCGGATAGTCGCCTTGCGCGCCGCCGCGGCCTGGCCGCAGAGCAGGGCA
Source organism: bacterium (assembly GCA_021372515.1). Classification (NCBI taxonomy): domain Bacteria; species bacterium. Next base: position 16,146 of record JAJFUG010000201.1, on the reverse strand, counting down.
GCCAGCACGAGCAGTATCAGCAGGTTTTTGAAACGCATCACTCCATCCAGTGGCTCAGGGTTGGCTCCAGGGCATAAAAAAAGGTAAGGCATCGCGGGCGGACCCGTCAATCCCTTACCTTTTTATCGAACCTCATCCGGCCAGGTTATTCAGCCGGCTTTTCCTCGGCCTTGGGTTCCGCAGCCGTTTCCGGAGCGGCTTGCGCCACTTCCGCGGCGGTCTGGGCCGACACGGCCTCGGCGGCTTTCTGCTCCGCTGCGGCCGGGGTTTCCTTCTTTTTCCGCCCGCGACGGCGACGTCCGCTGCCGCCCTTGCGGGACTCTTCCTTGACCAGCTCGAAAATCACCATCGTGGCGTTGTCGCCCAGACGGTTGCGCAGGCGCAGGATACGGGTGTAGCCGCCCGGACGGTTGCGGTAGCGCTCGCCCAGGGTGCTGAACAGCTTTTCCACAACCGCCTTGTCCCGGACTATGCGCAGCACCAGACGACGGGCATGCAGGTCGCCGCGCTTGGCGAAGGTGATCAGTTTCTCAGCCAGCGGGCGAGCTTCCTTGGCCTTGGCCACGGTAGTCTCGATGCGCTCGTGCTGGAACAGGCTGGTCACCATGTTGCTGAGCATCCACCGGCGATGGCTCTGCGACCTGTTCAGGGCATTGCCTTTTTTCATGTGTCTCATGAGTGTTCCCTTAATCGCTTTAAACCATTCTGTGAAGCTCGCCGGTCACTGTCCGGACAGCTCCGTAACGTTTCGCGCCAGTATGGGGCCGGCCTCACTCCACCGGCTCGGTCCTGATCTCCTCACCGTCATCGTCGAGGAGTTCCCATTCGCCTTTTTCGTTGCGCTCCAGCTTCATCCCGAAATGCATCCCGTGACGGGAGAGGATTTCAGAAATCTCGTTGAGCGACTTGCGCCCGAAGTTGCGGAACTTGATCATCTCGCTCTCGGTCTTCTGCACCAGCTCGCCCAAGGTCTTGATGTTGCTGGCCTTGAGGCAGTTGCTACTGCGCACCGACAGCTCCAGTTCCTCGACACTGCGGTTGAATAGCTCCTTCAGACGGTTCTTGCGCAGGTCGGTGGCGGTCGGCTTGGCCTCCTCCGGCTCGCTGAACGTCTTGAGGAACTCGAAGTGCTTGATCAGCAGCTCGGCGGCGTTGATCATCGCCCGCTCCGGGGTGATCGAGCCGTTGGTGTTAACCCGCACGACCAGCTTGTCATAATCGGTGCGCTGGCCCACGCGCTGCTCCTCAACGTCGAACGAGACCTTGACCACCGGAGAAAACAGCGAGTCGATGGGAATGAACTGCGGATCATCGCCCGGCACCTCGTGCGTGTTGGAGGGATGATAGCCGCGGCCGCACTTGATCATCAACTCCATGCGCACGGTTTTCTTTTCCTTCAGGCTGAACAGGTACAGGTCCTTGTTCACCACCTCGAAGCCCGGAGGGGTTTGTATTTTCGCGGCTGTGACCTCGTCCGCATCGTTGACCTCGAGCTTGCAGACTCCCTCGACCGCTTCCTCATCCCGGCGCTTGAGCACTACGCGCTTGAGGTTGATGATTATCTCCGGCATGTCCTCGACGATTCCGGGGATGCTGGACAGCTCGTGCAGCACGCTCTCCACCCGCACACCCCAGATCGCCGCGCCCTCGAGCGAGGAGACCAGCACACGCCGCAGCGCGTTGCCCAGGGTGATCCCGAAACCGCGTTCCAGCGGGTATACACTGAACTCGCCGAAGGTTTCAGAATAATTCCGGGTGTTCTTTTCTATTCTGGACGGCAAAACCAGATTCTTTAGATTCATGACCCGTATATCTCCCGCTTGAATTATCAAGCCTAAGGGGGAAATTAATCCCGGGTAAACAGTACCTCTTTGCTGCTGCGCAGCGTTCGGCCCTTGTGGTTCCGCCACGCTCTCGGCGGCTGCCCGCGGCAGTCCCGGCGTTCAGGCGACAGCCTCCCGGCCGGGCCGCTTGCGATGCACTGCGCGTGCCTGGCTGTCGGCCCCGGCGCACTCTGCGCTTACTTCGAGTACAACTCGACGATCAACTGTTCCTGCGCGGCGATCGGTATGTCGGCCCGGCCCGGCAGCTCCAGCATGCGGCCGGTCTGTGACTTGTAGTCCACGCTCAGCCAGTTGACCAGTTCCTGCTTGCCGCGACGCTCGATGGTCGAGAGGATCAGGCCCAACTGGCGGCTTTTCTCCCGCACCGAAATTTCCTCACCCGGAACAACCTGATAGCTGGGTATATCCACCGGCTTGCCGTTGACCAGGATGTGGCTGTGGCGAACGAGCTGACGGGCGCTTTTCAGGCTGGGGGCCAGCCCCAGACGGAAGACCACGTTGTCCAGACGGGTCTCGAGAAGCTGAAGCAGGTTTTCGCCGGTGACGCCGCTCTTGCGCGAGGCCTTGACGAAATAGTTGCGGAACTGCTTCTCCAGCAGACCGTAAATCCGCTTGACTTTCTGCTTCTCCCTGAGCTGCATGTTATAGTCGCTGGTTTTGCGACGGCGGCCGGCATTGCGGCCGTGCTGCCCCGGCGCAAAGGCACGACGCTCCACCGCGCATTTTTCGGTGAAGCAGCGCTCACCTTTCAGGAAGAGCTTGGTCCCTTCCCGACGGCAGAGTTTACAATTGGCATCCAGATAACGCGCCATTTACACTCCTCCAAAATCACTGATATATTATACACGCCTGCGCTTGGGCGGCCGGCATCCATTGTGCGGAATCGGAGTGCAATCCCGGATCGACTTGATAGTGAGTCCAGCCGCCTGGATCGCCTGGATCGCCGACTCGCGTCCGCTGCCAGGGCCCTGGACTTTCACGTGCACCCGCTTCATCCCCAGGTTGATGACTTCCCGCGCGGCATTTTCCGCCACGGTCTGAGCGGCGAACGGGGTGCTCTTTTTCGATCCCTTGAAGCCGACCTTGCCCGCACTGGCCCAACTCACCGTGTTACCGTTCAGATCCGTGATGGTAACGATGGTGTTGTTGAAGCTGGCCTTGATGTGGGCCACTCCTTCGGCCTCCACCTTCTTGACCTTCTTTTTAACCTTCGATCCCTTCTTGGACGGACTGGCCATTGATACTCCTGTAAGTTTGAAGATTGCGCCGACCGCGGATGCATGTCACCAGATCCGCCCTGCGGCGCAGGCTGCTTGTTATTTCTTGGCCTTGGCCTTCTTCTTGCCTGCGATCGCCTTGCGCGGACCCTTGTGGGTGCGGGCGTTCGTGTGCGTGCGCTGCCCGCGCACCGGCAAATTGCGACGGTGGCGCAGACCGCGGTAGCAGCCGATGTCCATCAGCCGCTTGATGCTCATCGAGATTTCCGTGCGAAGCGCACCCTCGACCTTGTAGTCGCGCTCGATGACGCTGCGCAGACGGGCCGCCTCGTTGTCGGTCAGATCCGCCACTTTCGTATCGGGGTTGATTCCGGCCTTCTCCAGGATATCACGGGCCGAGGATCTCCCGATGCCGAAAATATAAGTCAGGCCGATCTCAACTCGCTTGGTTCTCGGGAGGTCCACTCCTGCTATTCGAGCCATATACTGTCTCCAGCTTGGATTTGGCGTTAGGGGTTATCAGCCCTGACGTTGCTTGTGCTTGGGGTTCTTGCAGATTATGCGCACCACCCCCCGCCGGCGAATGATCTTGCAATATTCGCATATTTTTTTTACTGAACTTCGTACTTTCATCTCGACTCCGCTGTCCTGGTAATTATATCATTTGTACCGATAAGTAATCCGGCCGCGGCTCAGGTCATACGGGCTAAGTTCCAGGGCCACCTTGTCGCCGGGAAGAATCCGGATGAAATTCATCCGCATCTTGCCGCTTATGTGAGCCAGGACCTCGTGCTTGTTTTCGAGCTCCACCCGGAACATCGCGTTTGGCAGCGGTTCGATCACCGTACCGGTCACCTGGATTGCATCTTCCTTCGGCATAACGATCCTTGCATTTGGGTTGAGCCGGCGCGCTGCGCTCAGGCCCGGGTAAGTATCTCCGGGCCATTCGGCCCCACGGCGACCGTGTGCTCTATGTGCGCGCTCAACTTGCCGTCGGCCGTGACAACCGTCCAGTTGTCACTGAGGGTCCGCACATCGTATGTCCCCTCGTTAACCATCGGCTCGATGGCAACCACCAGCCCTTCTTTCAGTGGATAGCCGCTTTTCGGCCGCCCGTAGTTGGGCACCTGCGGGTCCTCATGCAGGCTTTGGCCGATCCCATGCCCCACCAGGTCCCGCACCACCGAATAGTTATCGGCCTCCACCACTTTCTGCACCGCCGCCCCGATGTCCCCCACCCGGTTGTTCATCACCGCCTGGGCGATCCCCGCCTCCAAAGCGCGACGGCAGCTGTCGATCAGCCTGGCGCGGCGCTCATCCGCCGGCCCGACCACGAACGTGGCGGCGGCGTCGGCATAATAGCCGCGGTGGAACGCCCCCACATCCACGCTGACCACATCGCTCTCGGCCAGGATACGGTCCCGCTTGGGGATGCCGTGCACAACCTCGTTGTTCAGCGACACGCAGAGCGTGCCGGGGAACCCGCCGTAGCCCTTGAAAGCGGGCCGGCTGTCCGGATGGGCCAGGATTATCCTTTCGGCCAGCTCATCCAGCTCCAGGGTCGAGATTCCGGGCCGGATCTCTTTCTCCACCCGGGCCAGCACCTCGGCCACTATCTTTCCCGCCTCACGTATCTTTTCGATCTCAAAGCGGGTTTTCAGAAATACCATCCGCCGGCACCCCCAAGGTCACATTAAACGACGGCTGGGCAGTTTGCCCTTCTTCATGAAGCCATCGTAGTGACGGATCAGCAGATGACTCTCCATCTGCTGGATGGTGTCCAGCGCCACACCGACCACGATCAGAAGGCTGGTGCCGCCGAAATAGAACGGCACGTTAAGCCAGCGCGTAAGGTACATCGGCATCACCGCGATGAACGCCAGAAAAACAGCGCCCGGCAGCGTGATGCGGGTCAGCACCCGGTCGATGTATTCTGCGGTCTTGGCGCCCGGACGGATGCCGGGGATAAAGCCGCCCTGGCGCTTGAAATTCTCGGCCAAGTCCACCGGGTTGAAAATCACCGCGGTGTAGAAATAGGTGAAGAACAGGATCATCAGCGAGTACATGATCACGTACGAGTTCGTGCGCGGCTGAAACCAGGCGGCGATGTCCTCCAGGAAACTGCCCGGGGCCAGAAGCTGGCCCAGCGTGGCCGGAACCACGATGATCGACTGGGCGAAGATTATCGGCATCACGCCCGCGCTGTTGATACGGAGCGGCAGGTGTGTCTGCTGGCCGCCCATAACCTTGCGTCCGACCATGCGCTTGGGAATCTGGATCGGAATCTTGCGCGCGCCCAGGGTCATCACAATCACGCCCGCCACCACCGCGACCATCACCACGATCAGCAGCAGCATCGGGATGATCCCGATCACGTCGTTGCGCAGCATCTCGATCGACTGGAAGATGGCGCCAGGGAAACGGTCCACAATGCCGAAGAAGATCAGCAGGCTCATGCCGTTGCCGATCCCCCGCTCGGTGATCATCTCACCCAGCCACATCACAAACACCGCACCCGTGGTCAGGGTCACCACCGTGGTCACCCGGAACAGCCACAGGTTGGTCATGCTGACCGCGCCAAGCTGCTGCAGGAACGTGGCGATACCGACCGCCTGGATGAAACTGAGCACCACGGTGCCGTAGCGCGTGTACTGGTTGATCTTCTTGCGCCCCTCCTCGCCCTCCTTCATCAGTTTCTCGAAATGCGGAAACACCGGGGGCAGGAGCTGGAAAATGATCGAGGAACTGATATAGGGCATGATGCCCAACGCAAACACCGTGGCGCGCTGGAGCGCTCCGCCGGCAAACATGTCCATCAGGCCGAACAGGGTGTTCTGCTGACTCCCGAACCACTCCATCAACCGGCCGACATTGATTCCGGGAGTGGTGAGATGCCCGCCGATACGGTAGATGATCACCATCAGCAGGGTGAAACCGAGCTTCCTTTTAAGTTCGGGAACATTGAAAATGTTCTGCAGCCCCTGTGCCGGCATTAAAGCACCTCCACCTTACCGCCGGCAGCCTCAATCGCTTCACGGGCTTTGGCGCTGAAAGCGTTGGCGGAAACGGTGACAGCGAAAGCCAGTTCGCCCTTGGCCAGGACCTTGACCGGACCCTTGTTCCGGACAATCAGTCCCAGTTCGACCATATCATCCGGGGTCAGACTTTCCCGCTGTCCCAGACGGCTGATGTCCGCCAGATTCACGACCTGATAGGCGGTACGGAAGGGGTTGTGGAACCCGCGTTTCGGGATGCGGCGCTGCAAGGGCATCTGTCCGCCTTCGAACCACGACGACACCTTGCCGCCGCTGCGGGCTTTCTGCCCCTTGTGGCCTTTGCCGGCCGTATTGCCATGACCGGTGCCGCGCCCGCGTCCGACACGCTTGCGCTCTTTGTTCGCCCCCTCGGGTCTTTTCAATTCAGACAACTTCATCGGACCGTTCCATTCTGAGAGTTTTTATCTTGTTCTGAGGACCGCTGTCAGCTTAAGGCCGCCTCAGTCAGTTTCCTCGACCTCGACCAGGTGGCGCACCTTGAACACCATGCCACGAATCTGCGGGGTGTCGCCGTGGACCACGCTGGTCTGGTGACGCGACAGGTTGAGCGCCTCCAGAGTGGCGCGCTGCTTTGGCGGGGCGCCGATTCCGCTTTTTATCTGGGTGATTTTCAGTTTCTTAGTCACAGGTCGCCTCCACCACGACACGGTCTCCCTTGGCGATTTCCTCACGTGTCACGCCGCGCAGGCGGGCGACACTGTCGAGGGTCATCATCTTGTTCAACCCGGCCAGGGTGGCCTTGGCCATGTTATGCGGGTTGTTCGAACCCAGCGACTTGGACAGGATGTTCTGGATGCCGGCGCACTCGAGCACCGCTCGCACGCTGCTGCCGGCAATCACACCGGCCCCGGGAGCGGCGGGCTTGAGCAACACACGGCCGGCGCCGAACTCGCCGACAACCTCGTGCGGTACCGTACCGCGGAGCACGGGCACTTCCACCATGTTCTTCTTGGCGATCTCCACACCCTTGCGGATTGCGTCGCTCACCTCGTTGGCCTTGCCCATACCCAGGCCGACCTTCGACTTGCCATCACCGACCGCCACCAGAGCGCTGAAGCTGAAACGGCGTCCGCCCTTTACAACTTTGGCGCAGCGGTTGATCGTGATGACGTTCTCGATCAGCTCACTTTTTTCTTTGTTGAAATCCAATTCCTCAACTCCTTGCCAGGAATTTCAGGATACAGATATTATTTCGCTGTCAGAACTCCAGGCCACCCTCGCGGGCTCCCTCGGCAAACGCCTTGATCCGGCCGTGATACAGGTAGCCGCCGCGGTCGAAAACCACCCGCGTGATACCCTTTTCCAGCGCTTTGCGCGCCAGGGTCAGGCCGACCAGTTTGCTGATTTCGGTCTTCTTCTTCCCGCCGGCCTCGATTTCCTTGGCCAGGGAGGACAGGCCCAGAAGGGTCACCCCACTCTTGTCATCGATGATCTGGCCCTCGATGTTCTTGAGCGAGCGGTGCACCACCAGGCGGGGACGCTCGGGGCATCCGGCGATGTTTTTCCGGATCCGCGTGTGTCTCTTCAGTCGGGCTGTTTCTCTGTCGAAAGCCTTCATCGCTTTATTCCCGCACCACTTGAGGATAGTTTAGTTCCGCGGACCGGGGTGCGGGCTGCGCCCTCCCCGGTCGACGGTCAGATTACGCGCTTACTTGCTGCCAGCCTTTCCGGCCTTGCGCAGGATCTGCTCACCTTCATAACGTACGCCCTTGCCCTTGTAGGGCTCCGGCGGACGGTAGCCGCGAATCTTGGCCGCCACTTCGCCGACCACCTGCTTGTTGATCCCGTTGACCACGATCGCGGTCGGAGCCGGGACCTCGAACGAAACGCCCGCGGGCGGCACAACCTCGATCTGGTGTGAGAAACCCAGGTCGAGGGTCAGGGCGCCCTTGTTCTTGGTGCTCAACGTGGCCTTGTAGCCCACGCCTTCGATGGCCAGACGCTTGGTGAACCCTGTGGTCACGCCGGTTATCGCGTTGAACACCAGCGTGCGGGTCAGCCCGTGCAGGGAGCAGTTCAGCTTGCTGTCATCCGGCCGCCGCACCAAAATCTGATCCTCACTGATGTCGAGGATCATGTTGCGGTGAATGCGCTCTTCATTTTTGCCCTTGGGCCCCTCGACCACGAGCAGTTCCTTGTCGTGGCTGACTTTGACCCCTTTGGGCAGAGCAATTGGAAGTTTTCCTATGCGGGACACGAGGTCCTCCCGTATTTACCTCAGATTCCTGAGATCGAATTAATAACTCTCACACCGGGCCTTACCAGACCTCGGCCAGCACCTCGCCGCCCACGTGAAGCTTGCGCGCCTCGCGGTCGGTGATCACACCCTTGGAGGTGGAAATAATGGACAATCCCAGGCCGTTGCGGATACGCTTGAGCTGTTCGGAGGCGCGATAGATTCGCAGCCCCGGCTTGCTCACCCGCCGCGAACCGATCATCGCCGGCACATCCCCGGGGCCATATTTCAGGTAGATCCTGATAATGCCCTGGTAGTTGCCGGGAACCTCGCGCCAGTTGCGGATCATGTTTTCCCGCATCAGGATTCGGGCGATCTCCCGTTTCAGGTTCGACGAGGGAACGTCCACCCGGATATGCTTAGCCTTGTACCCGTTGCGGATGCGGGTCAGCATATCGGAAATGGGGTCAGTCATCGTCATCTTTGCTCTCTCTGCGATGTATTTTTCGTTTTCTTCCGCCGGTGGCGCGGTAATCGCTGCACCGCGGCCGGCTCAATCATATTCGTTGTTTTATGGCGCCCAACTCACCAGCTCGCCTTGCGCACGCCCGGGATTTTACCCTGAAGGGCGAGCTGCCGCAGGCAGATACGGCACAGCCCGAACTTACGATAGTAAGCCCGTGGACGGCCGCAGCGCTTGCAGCGGTTGTACTGGCGCACCTTGAATTTTGGCTTGCCGTTGCATTTTTCGATCAAGGCTTTTCTGGCCACTTCGTCACCCTCTTTTTCTGGCTGAGGTTCCTGTATCAGCCGCCTCAGGCGGTCCGTTGCTGTGCGGTGCGGAATGGCATTCCCAGCTCGCGCAGCAGAGCGAAAGCCCGGTCGTCCTTTTCCGTAGTCGTCACAAAAGTGATATCCATTCCGTGCAGCTTCTCGATCTTGTCGAAATCGATTTCCGGGAAGATCACCTGCTCCTTGACGCCCAGTGTGTAGTTGCCCCGACCGTCGAAGCTCTTGTTGGGAATACCGCGGAAATCACGGATGCGCGGGATGGCAACCGAAATCAGCCGGTCGACGAATTCCCACATCCGTTCACCGCGCAGGGTGACCCGGCAGCCGATTTTCATGCCGCCACGCAGCTTGAAATTGGAAATCGATTTCTTGGCCCGAGTGATCACGGCGTGCTGACCGGTGATCTGACGCAGCTCCTGCTGGGCGGTTTCCAGTTCCTTGGGGTTCTGGATCGCCGAGCCCATGCCGCAATTGATCACGATCTTTTCGAGACGCGGCACATCGAGGATGTTCTTGATGCCGAACTCATCTTTCAGTTTCGGCTGTATCACTTTGTAGTATTTCTCTTTGAGTCTGGCCATCGCCTGTGTACCTACCGGTTAAAAATTGTTCCTTATTAGACGGCGAGAATCCGGACCGCAGCGGACGGCTTATTTTCAGGCCCCGGTTTTTTTCGGGATGACCTCACCGCTTTTTGCGCTGATCCTGACCTTGCTGCCCTTCTCATCGTTGAGTTTGCTGCTGCGAATCCGTACACCCTTGCCGCTCTTGTCATCCAGCAGCATCAGGTTGCTCACGTGGATCGGAGCTTCCTTCTCCACGATCCCACCCTGCGGGTTCTTCTGGGTCGGGCGCTGGTGGCGCTTGACCATGTTGAGACCCTTAACTATCGCGCGCTCCTTGTCGGGGAACACCTTGAGCACTTCGCCCGTGCGGCCCCGGCTGTTGCCCGCGATCACTATCACCTTGTCATTTTTCACGATATGCATCTTGAGGCACCTTCGTATCCGTGTGATTAAAGCACTTCCGGGGCAAGTGAGACGATCTTCATGAACTGCTTCTCACGCAGCTCACGGGCCACCGGGCCAAAAATACGGGTCGCCCGCGGCTCTTTCTTGTCGTCGATGATCACGGCCGCGTTCTCGTCGAACCGGATGTAGCTGCCGTCCTTGCGACGGGTTTCCTTGGCGCAGCGCACAACCACCGCCTTGGCCACGTCGCCCTTGCGCATGTTGCCGTTGGGCAGAGCATCCTTGACCGCGACGATGATGATATCGCCCAGCCGGGCGTAGCGGCGGCGGGTTCCACCCAGCACCCGGATGCAGAGCGCTTTCTTGGCCCCCGAGTTGTCCGCTATCCTGAGAATTGTCTCCTGCTGTATCATTTTCTTTCACCTGTCCACGGTTTGAGGAATCGCTATCCCGGTTCCGGCCGTACACTCCGGAAGCCTTTAGATCATTCCACCACGCTGGAGATTACCTCGATCACACGCCAGCACTTGTTCTTGCTGATCGGGCGCGTCTCCATGATCCGGACCTGGTCGCCGATCTTGCAGCGATTGTCCTCGTCGTGGGCCTGGAACTTCTTGGAGCGCCACATTGCCTTGCCGTAGATCGGGTGCTTGATCTGACGCTGGATGCGGACGATCACCGTCTTTTCCATCTTGTCGCTGACCACAGTGCCGACACGGGTTTTACGAAAGCTTCTTTCCATTTTAATCTCCAGAATGCCAACCGGCTGTTTGTTCGGTTAGGTCTCAGGCCCCGGCGACTTCGCCCGCGGCAGCCTCTTTCTGCTTGAGCACTGTCAGGCAGCGGGCGATATCCCGGCGCATGCGCTGAAGCTGCAGCGGGTTGTCGATCTTGTGCACCGAGTGACGGAAAGAGAGACGGAAATATTCCTCTTTCAGGTCGCTCAGGCGCTGACGGATTTCGTCCTCGTTCATTTCCCTGATTTCGTGGGCTTTCATTCTTCCGCCCCCTCCTCCGTGACAGTCTCCCGGAAGATGACCTTGGTCCGGATGGGCAGCTTATGCGAGGCCAGGCGCAAGGCTTCCAGCGCTAGCTCTTTCTCGATTCCGCCGATCTCGAACATGATCCGGCCGCTTTTGACCACGGCCACCCAGCCCTCCGGGGCGCCTTTGCCCTTACCCATGCGGGTTTCGGCGGGTTTCTTGGTGATCGGCTTGTCCGGGAAAATCCTGATCCAGACTTTCCCGCCCCTTTTGATGTGACGGGTCATCGCCACACGGGCCGCCTCGATCTGGCGGTTCGTGATCCAGGCCGGCTCAAGCGCCTGGAGCCCGTACTCGCCGAAGCTCACCGAGGAGCCGCGCCAGGCGGCCCCGTTCATCCGGCCGCGCTGCTGTTTCCTGTACTTGATTCTCTTGGGGGCAAGCATTGTTACTCCTCGAATTCAGGCCGGCGCTTCTCACCGGCATTGCTTTGACTTTTCTGTTGCTCCGTAAAGGGCGCTTTCCGTACCGTGACGGCTCAGGAACGCGTCGCAGCTTCGGGCTTGCGTTCGGCGCCCTTGCGCCGCGGCTGAATCACTTCGCCCTTGCAGATCCAGACTTTCACCCCGATCGTGCCGAAAGTGGTGTGCGCCGTGCTCGTCGCGTAATCGATATCGGCACGCAGCGTGTGCAGCGGCACCCGGCCCTCGTGATAGCCCTCGGAGCGCGCGATCTCGGCGCCGCCCAGACGGCCGCCGCACTTGATCTTGATCCCCTGAGCGTTCATCCGCATGGCCGAGGTCACCGCTTTCTTCATCGCCCGGCGGAAACTCACCCGCTGGCTGAGCTGGAACGCGACTCCGTCCGACACGAGCTGGCTGTCGAGTTCGGGATTCTTGATCTCCTCGATCTTGATGAAGATCTCATCCTTCGACAGGTGCGCCAGCTCATCGCGCAGCTTGTCCACTTCCTGACCCTTGCGGCCGATCACCACGCCGGGACGCGCCGTGTGGATGACCACCGTCATTTTCTGCGGCGTGCGCTCGATGACCACTTTGCTGATCGCGGCGTGGGACAGCCGGTTGTGCACGTATTTACGGATCAGCTCGTCTTCCTTGAGCAGGCGCGAGAAATCGCGTTCCGAAAACCAGACCGATTCCCAGCCCTTGACTATGCCGAGTCTGAATCCAACGGGATGTGTCTTCTGACCCACTTGAGACTCCTTATTGCCTTATAGTTTTCCGGCCGCCGTGTTCACTGGCCCCGATTCGAGTCGAATCAACGCGCGGGTGCAGGCTCCGGGACATCCAGGGCCACGCTTATGTGGCTCGTCCTTTTCAACATCGGTGTAGCGCGGCCCATCGCCCGCGGCAGCCAGCGTTTCATTGTCGGTCCCTGGTCCACCCGAATCTCCCGGATGACGATGCTCCTGGTGTCCAGGTCCATGCTTCCGAGCTGGTTGACCGCGTTGGAGTACGCCGACTGGACCAGCTTGCGCACAGGCAGGGAGGCCGCCTTGTTCGTATAGCGGAGAATGGTGAACGCTTCCTCGATATTCTTCCCGCGGATCAGATCGACCACGAGCTGGACCTTGCGCGAGGAAATACGGACATACTTGGCTTTAGCTTGAGCAATCATCATCATCTCGTACAGATTGGGTTGGAACCTTCCGCCTGCGCGTGATCACTCACGGCGCGCTGCGGCCGAAACTTCGTTGCTGCCGTTTTACTCCGCCTGCGTCCGCCTGCGGCTTACTTGCGAGCCGAACTGCGCTCGGCCAGCTTGCCGCCGTGGCCGCGGAAGAATCTGGTCGGCGAGAACTCGCCCAGCTTGTGGCCGACCATGTTCTCGGTGACGTAGACCGGGATGAACTTGTTCCCGTTGTGCACGGCCACCGTGTGCCCGACGAATTCCGGGCTGATGGTCGAGCGACGGGACCAGGTCTTGATCACCTTCTTTTCCCCGGCGCTGTTGAGCGTCAGGACTTTCTTGAGCAGGGAGTCCTCGATAAAAGGACCTTTTTTAATCGATCTGGACATGCTGCCTCATCATCCCTGTTACGGGTTAGCCTCTACGCTTGATAATGTATTTGTCCGACTGGTTCTTCTTCTTACGGGTCTTGTATCCCTTGGTCGGCTTGCCCCACGGAGTGCAGGGGTGGCGGCCGCCGGAACTCTTACCCTCGCCGCCGCCCATCGGGTGGTCGACCGGGTTCTTGGCCACGCCGCGCACGTGCGGGCGTACACCGATCCAGCGCTTGGCCCCGGCTTTGCCGTAGGAGATGCCCTCGTGCTCCGAGTTACCCACCACGCCCACCGTGGCCATGCACTCACGCGGGATCAGACGCATCTCGCCCGAGGGCATCTTCAGGTGGACATACCGTCCCTCCTTGGCCGCGATCTGCACAGCGCTTCCGGCGCTGCGCGCGATCTGCCCGCCCTTGCCCGGCTTCATCTCCACGTTGTGCACCATGGTGCCCAGCGGGATGTCGGCCAGCGCCAGGGCGTTGCCCGGACGGATGTCGGCGCCGGGGCCGGACTCGACCCAGTCGCCTACGCTCAGACCCTGGCAGTGCAGGATGTAGCGCTTCTCCCCGTCAACGTAATTGACCAGGCAGATGAACGACGAGCGGTTCGGGTCGTACTCGATCGTGGCCACGCGGGCCTTGATCCCCGGCTTGTTGCGCTTGAAATCGATACGGCGGTACTGGCGCTTGTGGCCACCGCCGCGATAGCGCATGGTCACGTGACCATGATGATTGCGCCCGCCCTTTTCGGGCAGGTTTTCCACCAGCGAGCGCTCGGGTTTTGTCTCGGTGATCAGGTCGAAAGCGCTGATCTGACGGAACCGAGTGCCTGCCGTAACCGGTTTGAGCTTCTTCAGAGCCATTTTACGTCCACAGGTTTGATTTAACCTTAACCTTATACACCTTCGAACAGGTCGATTACTGCCTCGCCTTTGAGTGTCACGAACGCCTTCTTCCAGTTGGCGCGACGGCCCTCGTGACGGCCCATGCGTTTGGTCTTGCCTTCAAGGTTGTAGACGCGCACCTTTTCCACCTTGACCTTGAACAGTTCCTCCACCGCCTGTTTGATCTCGAGCTTGTTGGCGCTCGGATCAACCTGGAAGCAGTACTGCCGGCTGCCCTCGCGCAGACGGTCACTCTTTTCTGTCAGCAGCGGGCGCTGCACTATCTGGTATGCATCCATCTTCACTTCTGCTCCAGTTGATCGAGTACGCTTCGCTCTATCACCAGTTTCTCGGCCAGCAGGACGTCATAGGCGCTGCACTCCGAGAACGGCTTCACCGCAACCCGTTCCAGGTTACGCGCCGATTTCCAGAACATCGGGTTTACCGCCTCGAGCATGAACAGCACACGCTTTCCGCAGGCGTCCACTTTCTTCAGGAAATCCGCCACCTCGCGGGTCTTGGGCGCGGCCATTTCGATGCTCTCGATCACCACCACTGAGGCCTGTTCCTGGGCCTTGGCGCTAAGAGCGCTGACCAGGGCGGCGCGACGCACCTTCTTCGGCACGCGCACGTCGTACTCCTTGGGGTGAGGGCCGAACACCGTGCCGCCGTGACGCCACACCGGGCTGCTGCGCATACCGGCGCGCGCACGTCCGGTGCCTTTCTGACGCCAGGGTTTCTTGGTGCTGAAATTCACCTGGCCGCGGGTCTTGGTCGATGCATCACCCTGACGCTGGTTGGTCAGCAGGGCGTTCACCGCATAGTAGACGGGACCCTCTTTGATCTGTGCCCCGAAATAGCTTTCGGGCAGTCCCACCTCACCCGCTTTTTCTCCGTTCTGCCTGTACAATCCTGCCTGCGTCATGGTTTCCTCAGTCTGTTACGCTCAGTGCCGCGGGCACATTTCGCGGCGGAGCCTGCATTACTTTTGCTTTCTGATTGTCACCAGGCCGTTGGCCGGACCCGGGACCGCTCCCTTGATGAACAGGATGCCACGCTCGACATCCACTTTTACCACCTGAAGGTTTTTCTGGGTCTGACGGGTGTTGCCGTACTGGCCCGGAAGCTTCAGGTTCTTCCAGGTGCGCGACGGATCGGCGGACGAGCCGACCGAACCCGGAACGCGGTGTGCGGTGTTGCCGTGGGTCTCGCTGCCGCCGCTGTGTCCGTGACGCCGGATGACGCCCTGAAAACCGCGGCCCTTCATCACACCGATCACGTCCACTATCTCGCCGGCCTCGAAAATCGTCACATCCAGGTCCTGGCCCACCGTGTACTCTCCGGCGTCGTCCAGGCGGAACTCGCCCAGCCGCACCGGGAAGAATCCCGGCACCTTGGCCAGATGTCCCTTGACCGCGCGAGTAAGGTTCTTCTCCTTACGCGCTCCGAAGCCGACCTGGATCGCCTCGTAACCTTCCTTGGCGCCGGTCTTGACCTGGGTCACCTTGCAGGGCCCGGCCTGGATCACGGTCACCGGCACAGCCAGCCCTTCGGGGCTGAATATCCGGGTCATGCCCATTTTCTTTCCGATTAATCCAAGCATCCATTACCTCTCGAGGATTATAAAGTCCTCAGTTTGTCTCTCGACACGGGGCGGCGTCCGCCGCCTGCGGCGATTGACCCCCGCGCGAGCCTGCCGTCCATCGCGTGCGCGTCAGACCTTGATCTCGATGTCCACCCCGGCGGGCAGATCGAGCTTGGTCAACGCGTCGATGGTCTGAGGCTTGCTGTTGTAGATCTCGATCAGGCGCTTGTGCGTCTTGAGCTCGAACTGCTCACGGCTCTTCTTGTCGACATGCGGAGAGCGGTTCACCGTGAAAACACTGCGCTTGGTGGGCAGCGGAATCGGCCCAACCACCTGTGCGCCCGTCTCCATAGCCGTCTTGACTATGTCCTCTGTCGACCGGTCGATCAACGCGTGGTCGAAAGACTTCAGTCTTATGCGAATCTTCTGTCCCTGCACGTAAGCCTCTTGAACAGAGTCCCGTTTATGTGATTATTCAATAATCTCGGTCACCACGCCGGCGCCCACCGTACGGCCGCCCTCACGAATCGCGAAACGAAGCTCTTTCTCCATCGCGATCGGCGTGATCAACTCGATCAAAAGCTCCACGTTGTCGCCCGGCATCACCATCTC
>JAJFUG010000200.1 GCA_021372515.1 bacterium | reverse complement strand
GCGCGAGGGGCGACCTTGCCGCCTGACTTTATGTCCAGCACGCCACCTGTTTCAATCCACGCCCCTGCGCGAGGGGCGACCGGGCGAGTGTCGGTAAAGTCTTTTTTTACGAGTTGTTTCAATCCACGCCCCAGCGCGAGGGGCGACCTGAAAACTGCGTGGGTCCATGTTGTAGCCTCAAGTGTTTCAATCCACGCCCCTGCGCGAGGGGCGACTACTCGCCAGCTTATTCCCCTTGCGCAGGAATTGGTTTCAATCCACGCCCCTGCGCGAGGGGCGACTGTACTTATACAACTGCTTAATTGCCATATCGCTGCAACATATTTCCCGCGAACCTCTGACTCCACCCGACCTGATGATCGGTCCTTACATTTATCTTTGGTGCTAAGTCATAAAAACACAAACAATTCCACACCGCGCGAACCTTATATAAAGAACTGTGTTCGCCTCAGGTTCGCGCACTTTCAGTCAGATAATCAAAGGCCCTTCCGGATCGTAGGCCTCTTTCGCCCCGACATGCTCCACCCGTCTTTTCCAGTTGCTTCCCAGAAAGTAGAAGCGAAGGCTATCCTGTTTGGCGTTTGCTTCATCCACCAGTTTTGCCCGTAGCGTGGTCCACTGCCCGGGATCGACCAGACATTCAAAAACCGAGTTCTGCACCCGCTGGCCGTAATCCTCGCAGACCTGCGCCACACGGCGCAATCGCCTGCGCCCCTCCGCGTTTTCAGTACTTACATCGTACACCACGAGAACCATCATCACGGCCTCATTTCCAGAAAAATGGGGGATAAGCGTCAGTATCACCCCTGAGGAACCGGGCCAGCAGCATCGCCTGCACATGGGGCAGCAGGCCGACAGGGATTTTTTCTCCCAGAAACGGATGCAACACCTCCTCCTGCTTCTTTTTCTGCCAGGACACCAGGAGTTGCCTGCGGGTGTTGTCGTCCATCAGCACCGCTCCGTTCTCAAGCACTCTGAACCCGTCAGCCGACACCTGCCGCAGGTTGATCAGCGAAAGCACGGTTCGGTCTGCCAGGACCGGCCTGAATTCTTCCATCAGGTCGAGCGCCAGGCTCATTCTTCCCGGCCGGTCGGTGTGAAGGAAACCGACCGCTGGGTCGAGTCCGACTCCCTCCAGCGCCGAAGTCACATCATGAGCCAACAGGGTATAGACAAACGAGAGCATGGCGTTCACCCGGTCAAGGGGCGGCCGCCGGTTTCGAGCCCCGAAATTGAAACTCTGTTTGTCGGCCACTATCAGGTGATCGAATACTGCAAAATAGATGTTCGCCGCCCGTCCCTCGTTGCCGCGAATCCTATCCCTGTCGAGCGGATGTTTCAGCTCACGCAGCAAAGCTGCCAGATCGGATGAAGCTGCCGCCAGATCCGGTGAGTTTGAGTCCAGCGGTCTGTCCCTGACCGCCCGTTGAAGGACCACCCGGCAATTGGCTATTTTGGCCGCTACAAACGCCCGGGCAACCTCGGCTCCTTTATCGGAATCATCCGCAACACGGTACTGCTCGCGGCGCAGAAGGACATTGCCTGTCACCGGGCCGTGAAGTCTGGCCAGGAATCGTCCCCTCTCGGAGAGAAAGGAGACAAGGACATTCCGTTCGCCGCACAGTCCGAGAAGCTGTGGACTGAAACCGACCCGGCCGAAACAGACTATGCCTCCAAGGGTGTGGATGGGCAATTGGAGCTTGGTCGCCCCGTCGACACGCACCAGAAGCGTCTCACGGTCCCGGGCCAGATATGCTCCCTGGGTGGTTACGAAAAGCGTGTTCAACAAGTGCTTCATTTATCGGTGCCTCCCTGGCCAAGCGCCTCGTCAATGAGCTTTTCGAGGTAACCGGACGCACTCGAATTCAGTCCCGTGGATCGCGGCAGACAGATTTCACTCAGGCTGCAATTCCTGCATCTGGGCATCTTTACAGCCGGTGGCGTCACTTTGCTTTCCATCAGCTCGTGAAGTCTCTCCGCAAGCTTTTCAGTCTCATCCCGCAGATTGGGTCCCAACGGGACAGGGAACCTCTTCCAGGGCTGCCCGTAGAACAGCGCCCCCTCCGGCACGTCAGCCCCGAACATTTCTTCCAGGCATAGCGCCTGCGCGCAGAGCTGGACCTCGTCCTCGGACCCGGGCTTGGGGCGGCCGCGTTTGTATTCCACGGGCAGGGGCCGCCACAGGCCCTGCACTCCCGGAAGCTTGGCCGCTGGAGCGGACGGATCGGAGGTTTCCTTCCGCACCCGGTGGAACTCGACCACATCCGCCTTGCCGACCAGCCCCAGGCGGAGCGAGCGCAGGGGGAGACCCCGGCTTATCCGCAGGTCTCCCCGTGATTCCGTTCCAGTCTCATCCGCCTTGCGATGAAACTGCCTGCCCTGGGCGGTCAGACGGTTTTCCTGCCATTGGCCCTCCAGGTGGATCAGGGCGCACTGGCGCTCACAGAACGCCAGGTGCTGGAGCGCCGAAAGGGGGAGCAGGTCGTCTTCATCGTACATCGGGCCGCCTTCAGAGTATTTCCGTGATCGTGATTCCCGCGGGCGGGTTCTCGCGGTCGACAGTCACGGTGTAGTCCGAATAGGCGCGCGCAGGACGAGTGAGGTCCTTGCGCCCGATCCGCACCCGCTCGAACAGGCTGTGCGCCGGGGCGCTTCCCAGGGCGCTGGCGTGCTCGAACACGACCAGCTTGCGCGCCGACATCTCGCCGCGGGCGGCGGAACGGTCCAGCTCGAACATGTTCATCAGCGCGGTCCAGAGTAGTTGCAGGTCCGCGTCCGAGAACCCGGTGTCCGCGGCCAGGAACGGCGAGACGAAACCGTGGGCCACGTACAGTCCGTAGGGCACGATTTCCTTGCGTCCCATGGTGCGGTTGTCGCCGGACTGGGCCTCGGCTTCGGCCTCCGTGGTCACGGCCATGCGGGTGATGGACTGCTCGAGCGGGGTGATCGGGTCGACCGAGCGGGAGAAAGCGATCTGCACCGGGCCGCGCACCTGCCCGCAATTGATTCCGGTGGTCATCACGGCCCCGAACATCCGGATATCGAAAAAGGTCTGGCACATCCAGGCCCGGGTATCCGAGATCATGCTCGCCTTGTCCTTGCCCTTGGCGTCCGGTTTCAGCCCCAGTGCGTCATAGGCCCGCTGGTGCTGCTGGTTGAGCACCGCTTTCTCCTTCACGTAGATGTCGTAGCCAGCTTTCGGGCTGCCGTCCGCCTCGCGCTGGGCCAGGCAGATGAAGTTACGCACCTTGCGCTTGAGGCACACGTCCGACACCAGGCCCAGGCCGGTCTCCGGGTCGATGCGGGGGGAGTTGCCGGCATCCGGGTCGCCATTGGGGTTCCCGTTGACTATGTCGAACAGCAGGACGAAATCGTAGCGGCGGTCGATGGGATTCATTTTTGTCTCCATGAGTGTCAAAAGATGTAAAATTCAGAATGATTGGATGCCATCAAACATGTTATTGCCCGGCCTGTCCGGCGGGCGGCTCGGGGCTGTCGCCCCGTTTCTTCCAGAGCTGATGGCGCTGCTGATGATAGCCCAGCACGAAAAGGCCCTGTTCCTCCAGGCTCAGGTGTGGCGGAAAACCGCTCAGGCCGGCCAGGATGTCATCCACCTGACGCTCCAGCCAGGTGGCGCTGCCTCTGGAGCGCTCGTTGTCTTTGGCTTTGGAAGCGTGGTGGCGCAGGTTCTTGAGCAGGCGTGGAAAGACCACCGCCGGGGTGGCCGAGGCGCCGCTGAAGAAGCGGTCGACCACCGAGGCGTTGACCTCTCCCAGCGCCAGTTGCTGCATGCGTTCGATCACCGCCATCAGGCGGCCGAGCAGGTAGCCGGGGTTGGTGTTGTTGGCATCCATTTCGGGCAATACCTCCGGGTAAGGTGTAGTCTGGGGATGAATACGTTTTCGTCCGTTGAGCACGGCCTTGATCAGGGCAGCCCGGGCCTCCTGGCGCTGACGGGCCGTATAGCCTTCGAGACCATCCGCAGCCAGCCGGCCAATCTCGGCCCGCGTGCGTTCGAGGGCTTTCTGCAGGATGGAAAACGGCAGGGGCGTCCCCTTGAGCGCACCTTGGAACAATTGCCCGGCCAGGGGTGGTGGGATGTTCTTGTCCTCTCCTCCCGCAGCCAGTGAGCGCAGCAGCGTGCGCAGGGACAGGGGGGGCTCCTCGCCCGAATCGGATGGTGCGCTGAAAGCGCGCACCAGGTTCAGGTCCTCGAACCAGCGGGACAGGTTGGCCACGGCCTCGGCCAGGCTGCTCTCGATCCAGCCGCGCACGATGGCCCGTCCCTGGGCCCCGCTCAGCAGAAGGGCGTAGAAAGCGGAGGTGTCCTCGACCCGCGGGGGTTTGCCCCGCCAGACCGAACGGTAGGTCTCGCCCACCAGCTCGGGGTTGGCCTCGAGCAGGCCGCCGAACATGCAGCAGAAATCATCCCCGCTCGTGTCGGCGGACCAGTAGCAGACCACGGTGTCGGCGCTCAGGCGCAGGCTGCGGCGGGGCAGGCTCTGGCCCGGTTGGTACGGGTCGGGGAAATCGGGGTCGAGCAGACGGTTGAGGGCGGTGGCGCAAGCCTCAGCGGCGTCTCTTGAGACCGAAGCATTGGCGTTGCTTTGCCACCCGTATGATTCGAAAGCCGGCGCGTTGAAAGAGACCAGGGCCACCCCGCTGGTGGAACCGCCGGGAACACGTTTAAGTCCAGGGAAAAGCTCTCCCGGCTCGCATGGATCACCGGTGACCAGACAGCAGGCAGTGGCGGACCCAACTGGTACCGCCCGTTGCTTTTTCCAGTAAGCTTTGACATCTGGACGGTCGGTTACCAGGAGATTCTGGTCTTTCGAGTAAATGAAAGCGAAAAGATCGTTGGGAGCACAACCATCTAGCAATTCGACTTTCAATCCCGCTGCCACCTGCTCAAGAAAGGCCAGGACTGCACCGGCGGCTTCATCTCCAGTAGCTGAAAAGCACTTGCTCACCTCCTGCCGGAACAAAGAAGCGCGCAGTTTCAATTTGTCCGGCTCTCTTTTGCTTTTCGGGTCCGGGTCGATACCGAATACGTACTCGGCCTTGTCAAAAAAGAAAAAGGCCCTGTCTCCGCTTGTCCTGCCACCTGTGCGGGGCAAGAGAAACGATTTGGCAACCGGCTTGCCTTTCCCGGTAACAGGAGGTTGTTTAGTCCCCTCGATGCCGAGGAACCTGCCCCCCGGACCCACTCGCACCAGCCAGGCCACCGGACGGTACTCGTAGTCCGGGTCCGGCCGCAGGTGTTCGCGCTCGGCCAGTTTGTACAGCGCCTGTAGGATCATAGCGCGCCTCCTGCCGCCGCCAGTGGGGTGAAAGACGGTTCCTCCGGAACTTCCAGCACGCCCGCCTCCAGATGCGCCTCGAAGAACAGGGGGCGGTTGCCCTGCGGGCCGAATGAAATGTCCCAGAGCATGATCCCGATCCCGCGGGAGTCATTCACCGGCAGAGGGGCGTCGTCAGCAGGCAGCACTTCGGCCGGGAATTCCCGGCAGCCCAGATAGGGCTGGTGATAATGCTGGCCCTTTTCCAGGCGGCGGCGGAACATCTCGGCGAACTTGTTGACGTTATCCTCCGGCCCGGCCTTTCCGGTCATGTCGAAATGGGCCTCGATCAGGTAGTCCACATCGCGCAGGGCGATGGTGTTGCGCTGGGCGCGGTCCTCCTCGATGAAGAAGGGCAGGACCGGCCCGCCGTCGTGGACCACCCGCGAGGCCGGGGCCACGGCTTTCGAATTCACCTCGTTGCGGCGGAAAGCAGTGAACCGGATCTCGCTCAGCACCTTGATCCGCTCGACCCTCCAGACGATGGCCGGTTTCCAGAGGATCGCCTCCAGCAGACCGCGGGCGGCCGAGGGAGTCATCACCGGGTAGCTCACGCGCTCCACTTTCAGCTCCGGCCGGGTAAAACAGGCAAAAGTCCCACGGGCGCGCAGACAGAGAACAGGACTACGGGTTTGGATCATAACGCCCCCCTACTTTGGTTGTTTCAGACTATCAGGCTTTCGGAATCAGCAGAAGGATTGTCGCCGATAACAAGCCCGAACCTTTTGTCATAAAGGTGCCCATAATGCGCATTGAGGACATTCACTCCCTCGATTACCTCCAGAGCTCCCGCTTGAGACAGCTTTTGCATGGCCTGGGGGTAGATGCTTACAGTATAGGGCTGTAAAGCCCTGAAGCGCGCCCGGTCAGGCCCGAGGACCCTGAGTCTCTGGACCGCCTCAGATGCACACTGGTAGGGCACGACGACAGGACAACTGAAGCCATCCTCGATCAGTTTGAAAGCCCCGGCCACCGAGGCGAAGGAAAAATCCTGGCGCAGGGGCTGGATGTTGCGCGAATCGAGGTTCCGGGTGAAATAAAGGCGACTGAAATAGGACTCGAAGATAGCGGGATCATCGATATCGAGGTTTTCTCCCTGTTCCGCCAGAAGAGACTGGGTAACCTCCAAGGCTCTTTGCGGAGTCC
The DNA here is from genome assembly GCA_021372515.1 of bacterium. NCBI lineage: Bacteria > bacterium. Next base: position 3,114 of record JAJFUG010000200.1, on the reverse strand, counting down.
CCTGCGGTGGCATGGAAACAGATCGAAAGATGCAGACCCGGCCGGTTTCGAGTTTCCCCTCCCGGTTACAACGCCCGGCAGCCTGCACGAGACTGTCCAGACCGGCCAGCGCCCGGTAAACGACCGGGAAATCCAGATCAACCCCGGCCTCAACAAGCTGTGTCGACACCAGGCGGCACTCGGCGCCCGAGGCAAGGCGGGATCGAACCTGAATCAGAACCTCGGAACGATGCGCCGGACACATCAAGGCCGAGAGGTGGAACACGCTTTCCGGATCGGCATGCTCGGTCAACAGCCGGGCCAGTATCCTGGCATCCTCGCGCCGGTGAACCACAACCAGGGCCTGAGACAGAGGGGTGATCTCAGCCGCCAGCTCGGGCCAGTCGAGCGATGCCGCTAAAGAAGCGGGCCACTCGTAGACAACACGTTTCAGCCGGGTTTGGATTTCCAATCCTTCCGGCGCTATGGCTCGATTGTTTTTCAGGCCCCAGGGGAAACCCTCCCGAAAGGCAAGGGCCGGTGGTGTGGCGGTCGATAGGACCACTGAGCAACCGTAATGGGCGGTCAGTTCATTCAGGGCTTCCAGGATGCTGATCAGATAATCCGGTGGCAGGGATTGAACCTCGTCCAGAATTATCACACTGCCGGCGATGTTATGGAGTTTCCGGCACCGGGCAGGCTGGTTGGAGAACAGGGATTCGAAGAACTGGACAGTGGTTGTCACGATGACCGGGGCATCCCAGTTCTCCGCAGCCAGTTCCTGCCTGGCTGTCTGTTCCTCCCCTTGTCGCTCGGATTGTTTTATCGGATCAAGGTTTGAGTGATGCTCCAGCACGTTTTCGGCTCCGAGCGCCTGGCGGTATATATCCGCGTTCTGTTCGATGATGCTGGTATAGGGTATGACCACGATCACCCGGCGCAGGCCGTGACGCTCGGCGTGGCCAAGTGCGAAACTCATCGCGGACAGGGTCTTGCCTCCGCCTGTGGGGACTGTCAGGCTGAAAATCCCAGGCTCGAAAACTGTAGCCTTATTACAAGCCTCCAGGATTTGAGAACGGACAGTGTTGACCGGGTTGGCCCGCTGCTGGGGCGTCAGGCTTTCCATCTTTGCGTCCAGAAAGCGATTCAGACGTTGCCGCAAGGAGGGTATGGATGAACACCCGCCGCGTAAAGCCGCCTTGTGGGGAGACTGAAACAACTCACTGTCCAGACGGTCTGCATCCACAAGGGCTGAAAAAAGAAAACGAATCCAGAACTCGCAGCTACGGCGGCGTATCTCGGCTGCCAGCTTGTCCATCGACTTGGACGACCTTAAGAAAGAGGGCCATTCAGGCAGAGTCAGGTCTGTGGTCAGGTGGTGGTATTTCTTTTCCAGTCCTTTCAGGAGAGGCTGGTTCGAGGCAAGCCGTTCTTGAAGCGTGGAGCCAGGGCTATCTGCGCTCAAAACAAGGTTGGATAACCCGGCATGATGCCCGGCGATGATGAAAGACAGGGGCAGCCCCCGCTCCCTGTCGCGCTCGAAAGCATACGCTGCCCCGACACCGGAGTGTTCCACCCTGCCCAACGATCCCGAAAGCAATTCCTGAAATTCAGGCCGGTATTTGCCGAGGTCATGCAACCGTCCGGCAAGGTAGCCCCATTCGGAGGAACCGAATGCGGTGCAAAACGACCGGGCCAGGCGCGCTACGTTCCGTAAGTGGTCTTCAAGTTTTTGCCACCGGGAATGATCCGGTTCATCGGGAAGAGAACGAGCGTAGTATTCCATGTCTTCTCTTGTCATTCTGAGGGTAACGATTACGAGGCACAGACAGAGATAAATTAAATCATTCATCACTGATGTCCGTTGTCAAGGAACATATTATCCGTGCAAATAGTTGCCCTTTGCCGTCCCGGCGGAAGGAATTAATGCTCTGACCTGATTCCGGGATGGTATAATGATTTGAATCCATCAGTTAACTATACTATGCACTCAGTACCCACCCCCGAACCGGCTGTCCTCCATCCTGGCCTGGCTCTCCATTGCAGCCTCGTCTTCGGCCCGTTCGTGCTCCTGTTCCATGTAGGCCTCGAATTTCTCCTGCTCCTCGGGAGTCATAACCACCTCCCGCCTTGCACGTCTGGCATCGACCGGGACTGCAACCGCATCGTGCCGTGTTCTGTCCTGCTGAACGATTGCCGTTATAAAAGCGGCCACGATGATTCCCCAGAACACGTAGAAATAAATCCTGAGGCCGACCGACTCTTCCTTCTTTCCGTATCTCATGCTCGTTCATCTCCATTCGGAATGTTCAGGCGAGCTGAAAGTCTTATTGCAGGCCGCGGAACCTCGCCCGCCTCGTGGCGCTCCTCATCCCGCTTTCTCCGGCGCCGCGGTTCTGCTCCGGGAAGAGCGCGGAGTGGACTGCCTGCCCGCGCCAGACCAGGGCCGAGCCTATCACTCCCGCACCCCTGAACCGGTGGTCCCAGCCGTGGCCCGGCGACTTGAATTTCGTCTCGTGTGCTTCCTTTGCCCGGGCCAGGAACTCCGAGGCCTGGGTCGCGGCGATCTGGTGCTGGCTGTCCTGCACCCCGAACATCGACTCCACTGAGTAGCTCTTCAGCAGCTTGGGGTGAAGGGCCCGGTAGGCGCTCTCCCGCGAGACAAAATCCATCCCCGCCACCCGGTCACCGATGAACACGATCAAGCCGTGCTGGTTCTCCACAGCCGGGAAGGCCTTCAGGTACTCATCGAAAGACTCCTGCCGCAGGGAGTAAAAATCCTTCATGGCGCCGGTCGAGGAGTGGGTGCCAGACTCCCGGTGCAGCTCGCTGATCGAGTTCCAGATCTCTCCCTGGTTGGAATCGAACCTCCGGCAGTAGTTAAGCGAGTCGCTGACCGCATGTATCTTTGAGGCCCGGACACTGCGGAACATGATGTTCCCGGAGTCCTTGAACTCGGGGGTATCGTACGACCAGCGCCCCTGCTCGGTGCAACTGACCGGGATCAGGGTCTCGGACTTCTTCCGCAGCAGCACCGTGGTGTTGAGGGCGCGGTTCTGCTTGGCCCCCTCCAGCTCCTCGCCGTCCAGGATGAGCACCGCCTGCTCCGAGGAGTTCCGCACCTTCAGCTCCGGC
>JAJFUG010000199.1 GCA_021372515.1 bacterium | reverse complement strand
GTTCGTGGCAGGGACGTATCATTTGACAGTCGCGGCCGGGCCCTGTTATTATTTTCGCTGAAACCGTTCCCTGGAGCCTGCCATGCCCCGATTGCTTCTCGCCGCCCTGCTCCTCGTCACCGCCGCCTGCGGCCGCGGGGGAGATGAAAGCGCCCCGGCCCCTGCGCCCGCTTCGGCGGCAGTGCAAGCGCCCGCCATAAAGGACACCACACCCACAACAGTGGTGCATGTGGACACGGTGCGGATAGCCCCGCGGGATTTCCCGGGCCTGCCCGCGTCCGTGGCCGACTGGCTGGAGGCGCGGGGGTACTCGATACCGCAGACATGCATCGACTGGGAGGACCCGCCCAACAACGTCACCCAGGGGGATTTCGACGGTCGGGGCGAAAAAGACGTGGCCCTGCTCGCTCTGAGGGCGGACAGCCTGGAACTTCTGGTGTTTTTCTCCGGACAGGCGGATTCCTGTTCCTTTGTCCACGCTGAAGAGATGTCACGCTACTGGATTTTAAAAGAAGCGAAGGCGTACTGCGCTTTCAGCCTCGAAACCGCGGATTTCGATTATATCCTCAGACTGCAAAAGGCTTTTGCAGGCCCGGAGCCGCCGGCAGGCCGCAGGCACCAAGGCATAAATTTCTGGGTCCTGAACAGCACCTCTGAAATTTACTATTTCGACGGAGACAGATGGCTTTGCCTGCAAGGCGCGGATTAAATATAAAAGTGCAATACTTTACCTTCATCATACATATTCCCAACAATTTTTTTACCTTCTGTCTTTAACCAGTACCAATATAAAGCATCCTCACCGCCTTTAAGACGACTAATGTCGAAGCAATCGCCCCATCTGTGTTGGTTGTGTTCTTTGCGTGATATATCGCCATTCTGTTTAAATAATCCTCCCCAAGGCAGGCTCATGTCGTTAAGCAATATTTTCTTTTTGTCCGGTCTAAGACACGGCCCCTCTGGGTCCTTTGGATTGGTCTCATCGAAAGCTCCTTCATTCAAGGCCTTCCCAAACGCTTCGTCCAGCTCAAGAATTTTTCTGACAAGTTGAATTTTCCCATAATGACTGACTTTCGACGGGTGATATGGATCGTTGGTGAATAGATTAAGATGTTTGTAGCTGTAATTATGCAGGTCCACCAATCCCGGATATTTCACGTCCAGGTTGAAATTGAATATCCTCACCCCCACCATGACACTGAAGCCTTTTTATTGGCTCAACAAAAACGGGGCGACCTTTCGATCGCCCCGTTTTGTCTTGTCTCAGTAGTGATACATACACTGAAGAAAGTCGATTCGGTCGTCTTTGACTCGATAAACTATTCTGTGTTCGTGATTTATGCGCCGGGACCATGCAGTAGGTTCCCAATATTTCAGCGGTTCCGGCTTGCCGATTCCCCTGAATGGATCATCTAAGATTGCTCTCACTAAGCGCTTTATTCTCTCTGCAACCTTCCTGTCTTGCTTTACCCAAGCCGCCAAATCCTCCTTAAACTCATCATGGAAGACCGACTTATAGGTCTTGTGCGGCGGATTCATTCGGCAAGACCAACCTCTTTAAGAAGGTCATCGAGTGAGGAAGGAGTGACAGTTCCTTCCTCTGCACGTTTAAAGGCGCTGAACAAGCGACGGCGGTTGTTTGGCGAGCGGAGCAAATAAAGTGTTTCCAAAAGACTTTCCAGCTCAGTGGCGGCAAGCATTGCCACAGCAGGAACTTTATTACGATGGACAATAATAATCTCGCTATCCTCTACGGCGCGATCCATAAATTCCGCAAGATTACCCCGCAGGGCAGTATATGTGGTCTGCACCATTGTTTCCTCCTAAATAGCTGTACAGGAATTATGTACTTCATTATCGGCGCACACACACAAAAAGTCAAGCATTTTTATGTTGTCCAGTGCTTTCTACACAATATCGCAAACATGTTTCCAGCATCCATGCACATATTGTCAGTCCCTAATCCTGGGAAATACCAAAAAGTCGACCGAATGTAAAATAACAGAGCAAACCTGCAAATACCAGAAAAGTTATTGCAAATGAAGCATTTAGAGCGTTTGGTGCAAAATATTTTTGTGCAGAAACAAAAAGCCCCACCGGGAACCGCTCCCGACAGGGCAATCTCCTGAGATATATCTCCTGAATCAGCCACGCAGGCCGACGGCCCGGCTGGCTTGCAGTGCGCCGCCCGGTTGCGCCGCGCTCCGGGCCGGAGTCGGAGCGGACTCGGCCAGGCGGGCACGGCAAAGCTCCAGCGCCACTTCATACTGCTCCAGCAGCTCGTGGAACACGTTCTCCCAGCCAAAGCGCATCGCCGAATGGCGCGCCTCCCAGCCCATGTGGATCCGCAGGGAACGGCTCTCGGCCAGGCGGTCCACCGCCGCGGCGAAAGCCTGGTCATCCGCGGCCACGAACCCGTCCACGGAGTCGCGCACCTGCTCGCTCACCCCGGGCCCGTCGGTCACCACCACGGGCAGTGCGCTGGCCATGGCCTGACGGACGACGTTGCCGAAAGTCTCGGAGCGCGAGGGGAACACGAACAGGTCGGCATCGGCGAAAGCGCGCCACAGCGGCTCCCCGGTCAGCCGTCCGCTGTACTCGGCCTGGGGCAGGCTGCGTTTCATGCGGCTCAGGTAGGGGCCGTCCCCCACCACGCGCAGGGCGATCTTGGGCCGGGCGGAGAACACTTTCTCCAGGAGCTGCATGTTTTTTTCCGGCGCCACCCGTCCCACGTACAGGGCCTGCACGGGTCCCTCGCGGCGCGTTCTGCGGGCCGGGTTGAACTGCGCGGTGTCCACCCCGCGCGAGAGCACGTTCACCTGGGGGGAGAACAGCCGGGCCACATGGGAGCGTGTAGCCGCCGAGGGGGCCAGGATCAGGTCGGAGCGGCCGTAATAGCGGTTAAGAATGTTGGCCATCGCGCGCTCGGCGAGCTTGCCGGTGGCGGGGCCCAGGTGACGGCCCACCCGGACGCGGGCGTAGTAGTCGAGCAGGGTGTGGTAGACCGTGACCAGCGGCACGCCCTGGCGCGCGGCCAGACGGGCCCCGAACCAGCCCAACGGGTCGGGAGTGCCGCTGTGCACCAGGGTGTAGCTTTCCTGGGCCAGGTGCGCGGCCAGTCCCGAGAAACGGAACAGCGGGTCGACCCAGAGCGTGGGGTCGATCCGCAGGGGCAGACGGGGACGGTGGGTGAAAAACCGCAGGCCGCCCTCGCTCTCCACCGCGTCATGCGGCCCGTAAGTGACCACATCCAGCGGCAGAGCGGCGTGACGGAACTGCTCGATCAGGCTGCGGTAGGTGTACTCCACCCCGTTGGTCTCGCCCCAGCGGCCCAGGGTGTTGGTGACCAGCAGAATTCTTCCCTCCGGCAGGCTCAAGGCGCTCCTCACTTGGCTTCGAACGCCGGCATGGGCGCGATCTGCCAGTTACGAAGGGAGACATCCCGCAGCACCTTGAAAGCGCTGGCGGCGTAGGCGCCGGGCACGTAGAGCAAGGCCCCGCTCAGGTAGGCCAGCGCTCCGGCGGCGTGCTTGACCGCCGGGTTCCCGACCACCCGTCCGATCCGGGTGCCTTGGCCCAGCGAGCGGAAAATCCGGTCCAGCTCGGATTCGAACACCACCGGCGGAGCGTTGAGCTGCCTGTGCTGGCGCACCGAGTGGATGGCGTCCATCAGGTAGCGCGCCATCATGCCGGGCAGGTCGACCAGGCCGGCATAGCCGGGGACGATCAGGGTTTCGCCCTGGCGGACATTGCGCAGGAACTCGGCCGCGTTGGCCCCGCGGGCCAGGGTGCAGGTGGGCAGCACCTTGCGCGTGTGGCTGTCCGTGGCCGCAACCAGCGGGAGCTTGCGCACCGAGGCGTAGATCAGGGTGGCCGCGTTCTCGATGAAGCTGCGTTTCTCGTTCAGCTCCACGGGCAGGCGGAAAGTCTCGATCAGGTGCCAGAACCCGATGGAGTTGAGGCTGTGGCCGCGCGGCACCCACCAGGGGTGGTTGGCGATCACGGTGCAGCCGCGCTCGAAAGCGGTCTCGATCAGGCCGTAGGCGTCGTGCCGCTTGTGGGCCAGCTCGTGCAGCTCCTCGAACGCGTCGTTGTCCGGCACGGCGTGGATGCCCAGGTGGACCGGGTGGCCCAGCCTGCGGTCGTGGACCTCCATCTCCACCCCACGGATCAACCAGTCGGGCGGGTTTTTCAGGCTGCGCCAGGCGTCCTCGTTGTCGTGGTCGGTGATGGTCATATAGTCGACGCCCTCGCGCTCGGCCTTTTCGACCAGGCGCTCAGGGCGGTTCTCATCCAATTGGGGCACATCCCGCGAGCAGGAGCTGTGAATGTGCAGCGCACCCACACACCAGCCCTCGGCCCGCTTGGCTTCCACATCTTTCCAGCGCAGCGTCCGCTTCCAGTAGGAAGCCAGGCCTGCCTCTTTGGTCTCCATTTTCCCTCTCTCGGTTCAGGGGGCGTCGAAAACGGGAAAATCTCTTTTCACGCACTCACCTGAAAGCTAATGAGAGTGTTATAGCCTGTTTTGTGGGAAGTTAGAGAATTTCAATTGAAAGAGGATTAAGCGGGGAGGATAATTGCTTTAAATATTAATAAGTTACATTTTTAGTTCGCGGCAGAGGCCCGCCGTAACTGCCCCGGCCAGGTTGTGGCATCGTTCTTGATAATACAGGATAGTGCGGCGTGGGCGAGTGTGGGCATGGGGTATGGCTTACGGGGCGGCGGCTGTCCATTCCGGTGGAACCTGCGGTGTAAAAGATTGTAACAGTAATGAATACGCGGTACGGCCTGCTGATTTGACAGACAATCTGCCGGCCAGGCCGGGTGTGTCTGTGTATCCGGCGGGATTACATTGAGACCCGCCGGGCAACAGCGGCGTATCCGCTCCAACGCCCTGACCGCTGCGGCTTTGCGCCGACGGCCGGGGGGGCCACAGCCCAGGAGTTCGACATCCATGCTGACTGTCGTCTTGTTCGCTGTCGCGGTGGTGTTTTCCCTTCTGCTCACCCGCCTGGTCATGTTCCTGGCCGAAAAAACCGGTCTGGTTTCAAGGCCCAAGCCGGAGGTGGCGAAGCATTTCCGGCCCGTGGCCCTGGGCGGCGGTGTGGCCCTGCTTCTGCTGCTGTTGCCCGTGTCGGCCTGGCTGGCCCGGCAGGGCCTTTTGCCTTGGCGCTTTTTCTGGATCCTCCTGCCGGTGGGTGCGCTGGGCCTGGCGGATGACATTTTCGAGCTGGGCGTGCTGCCAAAGCTGGCGCTGGAGTGCGTGGCGCTGGCGCCGTACCTCTGGCTGTGCCCCTTCGGACCGGCCGGTTGCGTGGCGGCCTTTCTCTGGCTGATGTACGCGCAGAACGCCTGGAACTACATCGACATCCTGGACGGTCTGGCCGGCTGGTGCGCGGTGCTGGCCCTGGCTTTCTGTTCGGGGCTGCTGGTCCTGGCCGGAGGGGCGACGGGACAGTCGGCCCTGGCCGCGGCGGCCTCGGGGGCCTGCCTCGGGTTCCTGTTCTGGAACAGCTACCCGGCGCGGATCTACCTGGGGGACACGGGCAGCCTGGCCTTGGGCACGCTCCACGGCGTGCTGGTGCTGGAGGCGCTCATTGCGGGCGGTGGCCCCGGCCTGGCCTGGCCGCTTCTTATCGCTGGGGCGATCCCGCTGTTCGAGATCACTTTCCTGTTCGTGGAGCGGACACGGCGCGGAGTGCCGTTCTACCGCGGCGCGCCGGACCATTACTCCCTGCGGATGCAGCACGCCGGCTGGAGCGTGCCGGTGATCATAGTCCGCACCCGTCTGGCCGGCATCGGCTTGGGCGTCCTGGCCGTGGGGGCCGTGCTGCTGCGCGGCCGCCTCTGGGCCGTGGCCCTGTCCGCGGCTGTGCTGCTCGCGGCTGTGGTCGTGGCCTGGAAATATTTCCGGGGCCTGCCGATCCCGCCGACAGGGCGGTCCGCCGCGCAAGCCGGTGGCGGGGACTGACAGACCACTCCATTGCCGGGACAATAAAAAGCCGGACCGCCCCGCAGCCCGGGACAGTCCGGCTTTGCCATCAAAAGGCTTTCTTCTGTCTCAGCGCCCGTAACCTTACTTGTTAAACCGGGCGTAGCGCATGATCGAGCGCTCCTGCAGGCTCAGGACCACCTTGCGCAGGCGGATCGAGAGCGGGGTGACCTCCACCAGCTCGTCCTCGCGGATGAAATGCAAGGCCCGCTCCAGGGTGAGCGGGATCACCGGAGCCAGGATAACGGCGTCATCCTTGCCCGCGGCGCGCATGTTGCTCAGCTTCTTTTCCTTGGTCGCGTTGACATTGATATCGTCCTCGCGGTTGTGCTCGCCGATGACCATGCCCTCGTAGACCTGGATGTCCGGGCCGATGAACAGCGTGCCCCGCGGCTCCAGGTTGTACAGGGAGTAGGGGGTGGCCCGCCCGGTGCGGTCGCAGACAATGGAGCCGGTGAAACGGCTGTGGAAATCGCCCCGGTGCTCCTCGTAGCCAGCGAAATAGGAATTCATGATCCCGGTGCCGCGGGTGTCGGTGAGGAACTCGTCCCGGTAGCCGATCAGCGAGCGCGAGGGGATGGAGAACTCCAGCCGCACCCGGCCGGTGCCGTGGTTGACCATGTTGGTCATGCGGCCCTTGCGCGAGGAGAGTTTCTCGGTGACCACGCCCAGGAACGCTTCCTCGCAGTCGATGAACAAGTGCTCGACCGGCTCGAGGACTTTACCGCCCTCGTGCTTGAGGATCACCTCGGGGCGGCCGACCAGGAGCTCGAAACCCTCGCGGCGCATGGTCTCGATCAGGATCGCGAGCTGGAACTCGCCGCGGCCCTTGACCACGAACGCGTCGCGCTCCTCTGTCTCCTCCACCCGGATCGCCACGTTCTTAAGGGTCTCCTTGAACAGGCGCTCGCGAATCTTGTTCGACTGCACCAGCTTGCCCTCGCGGCCGCTGAACGGCGAGTTGTTGATCGCGAAGCGCATGGAGACAGTGGGCTCCTCGACCGTGATACGCTTGAGGGCCACGGGCTGCTCACGGGTGGCGATGGTGTCGCCGATGCGCACGTCCTCGATCCCGGCCAGCACCACGATATCGCCGGGATCGGCCGATTCCACCTGGCCCAGGCTCAAGCCCTGGTACACCTGCAGCGAGGAAATCTTGAGCGGCTTGGGGTCGCCGGATTCGCCCAGGCAGACCAGGCTTTCGTTGGAGTGCGCCGTGCCGCCCACCACGCGCCCCACGGCCAGGCGTCCCAGGTAGTCGCTGTAGCCCAGGTCGGCCACCAGCATCTGGAACGGGGCCTCGGGGTCGTAGACCGGGGGCGGGACTTTGTCCAGCACGCACTGGAACAGCGGGGTGAGGTCGGTGCCCGGCTGCTCCAGGCTGCGGCTGGCCGTGCCGTCGCGCCCGATCACGTAGAGCAGCGGAAACTCGAGCTGATCCTCGCTGGCGTCCAGGTCGATGAACAGGTCGTAGATCTCGTCCAGCACCTGGGCCGGACGGGCATCCTTGCGGTCGATCTTGTTGATCGCCACGATCACCGGGAGCTTGGCCTCGAATGTCTTTTTCAGGACGAAGCGGGTCTGGGGCAGCGGGCCCTCGCTGGCATCCACCAGCAGCAGGGCGCCGTCCGCCATGAACAGTGCGCGCTCCACCTCGCCGCCGAAATCGGCGTGGCCCGGGGTGTCGATGATGTTGATTTTCACGCCGTTCCAGATCACGGAGCAGTTCTTGGCCGCGATGGTGATCCCCCGCTCGCGCTCCAGGTCCATGCTGTCCATGATCCTATCGCTCACCGCCTGGCCCTCGCGGAACAGGCCGCTCTGGCGGAACATGGCGTCCACCAGGGTGGTCTTGCCGTGGTCCACGTGGGCGATGATGGCGATGTTTCTGATCTTTTCATTGCTGGCTGTCTGTTTCATCCCTGCGACCTTCAGAAAGTTAAACCGCTGAAAAACGAAACGCCAAAAATAAAACTCCCGCCGGATTTTGCAAGCTCCGTGCGGGCATATTAAATCTACAGCGTTTGCCTGCCGCCGTCCACCCGACCCCAAAAACAACAGAGACGCCGCCCCCAAAGCCTCCGGGACGGCGTCTCCGGCAGAGTTTCCAATTGTCTTCCAAACCGCCCGGCGGGCCTACTTGCCGGTCAGGCTGCCGCTGTCTCCGCGGCCCTCGATCACATCCACCACCCGCTTGGCGAACAGCGGAGCGGCGCCCTTGCAGAACGCCTCGTTGGGGTGCGAGTTGTCCGGGGCCTCGGCGTAGTCACCTTTCAGGAAGAGGCCGCCCTCGGTCTCCAGCTCGAAGAAATCCCAGACGAAAATGTTGTCGCCCGGCTCATCCCAATCCTTCTTCACCCAGTCGAAGAACTCACGCGAGCGCTTGCCCTGCTCGGGGTTCGAATCTTTCTCCACCAGGGCCGCCCCGGTCCAGACCACGAACTTGGTGTCCTTGAACTGGTGCAGCTTGTCCTTGAGCGCGGCGTACTGGGCCTTGTAGTTGGCCAGGGTCTTTTCCTCGCTGGTCACGTCCGCCTTTTCCCCGTCCGGCTTGATCCCGCTGACCGGGAAACAGTGCTTGAACACGATCACGTTGTACTGCGGGGTGAGCAGCTCCAGGGTCGGCTCCTCCATGTAGGGCTTGCTCCCCGCGTGCTCGACCCAGATGTTCCAGTAGTCGAAGGGATAGTTCTTCCACTCGTAGGGCTTGCCGGAGGGGAATTCCCGCTCCGTGATCTGATAGTCCTTGCCGTTGTCCTGGTCGTACTTGGCGAACCAGTCGGCCACGCCGCCCGCCCAGACATTGTGCCCGGTGCTGTGGTGCAGGAAAATGATTTTCACCGGCTGGGGCGCGGTCTTTTCCTGGGCGCACGACTGGGAGGCGACAAGGGCCAGACCCAGGCAGGCCAGGCAGAACGAAACTGCAAGCAAAGTCATCTTGGACATTTAAAACCTCCAGGTTTGAAAAGTAGGAATATGACGGATAATATAATAGTGCGGCGGCAGATTTTTGTAAAGTCAAATATGACAGAGAACAGCGACGCACACGACCGTGCGTCACCTTCGCGGAACGGTTGCGACAAACATTGGTTTTTTATCAGAACTTATTATATTTGTCTCTCCCCGCAATCCCTAACACCAACACCAGGAACCGCTGAAATGTCGATGTCACCCAAAGAGAGAGTGCTACGGTCGATCCGCTGTGAGGAAACCGACCGTATCCCCTGGGTCCCGTTTGTCGGCTGCCACGCCGCGCACCTTCTGGGCCTGAGCGCCTCGGAATATCTGAAATCGGCCGAGCTGATGGCTGCCGGAGTGCAGGCCGCGGTGGAACGCTACAAGCCGGACGGCATCCCGACCAATTTCGACCTTCAGCTCGAGGCCGAGGCCCTGGGTTGCGGCCTGGTCTGGGCCGGCGAGAACCCGCCCTCGGTCAGCACGCACCCGCTGGAGGATGGCAGGCAACTGGCCGACCTGGCTGTGCCGGGCAAGGCGGACGGCCGTATCGGGGTGGTGCTCGATGCCACCCGCCGAATCCGTCAGGCCAACCCCGAGCTGGCGGTCTACGGCATCCTCACCGGGCCTTTCACCCTGGCGCTGCACCTCAAGGGCACCGGGATTTTCATGTCCATGTTCGATGACCCGCAGGGTGTGCACGAGCTGATGGCGTTCTGCCAGCGGGTGGCCGAGGCCATGGCCAGCTGGTTCATCGAGACCGGCTGCGACATCGTGGCCGTGGTCGACCCGATGACGAGCCAGATCGGCCCGGACCAGTTCCGCGAGTTCGTCACCCCTTATGTCGCCCCGCTGTTCGATTCGATCCGCAGCCAGGGCCGCCTGGGCAGTTTCTTTGTCTGCGGCCACGCCCAGCAGAACATCGAGGCCATGTGCGAGTGCCGCCCGGACAACATCTCGATCGACGAGAACATCCCGCTGGACTACGTGCGCGACATCTGCCTGCCGCGGGGGATCAGTTTCGGCGGGAACATGCAGCTGACCACGGTGCTGCTGCTGGGCACGGAGACAGACGCCCAGCGCAACGCCCTGGCCTGCATCGAGACCGGAGGGGCGCGCGGGTTTATCCTCGCCCCGGGCTGCGACCTGCCCTACAACACCCCGCCGGCCAACCTGGAGGCGGTGGGCCGTCTGGTGGCCGACCCCTACCAGCAGGAGGTGATCCGGGCCCTGGGCGATGACGGGGCGGTGTGCGCCACCCTGGACATGAGCGAGTACGGCCAGGCCGACCGCGTGATCGTGGACATAATCACCCTGGACAGCGAGGCCTGCGCCCCCTGCCAGTACATGGTCGAGGCCGTGCGCGCCGTGGCCCCGGAGTTCGAGGGCATCGTCAAATGGCGCGAGCACAAGATCAAGTACCGCGACTCCCTGGTGTTTATGACCAGCCTGATGGTCAAGAACGTACCCACGATCTGCATCGACGGCCAGATCACCTTTGTCAGCCGCATCCCGCGCCGCGAGGAGATGGTGGCCGCGATCCAGCGGCGAATTCTGGAGAAGCTGCGCACCAAGATCCAGCGCCGCCGGGCCACGCTGTTCATCCTGGGGGATGACTCCGAGAAAACGGCCGAGGTGCGCGGGAATGTCGACAAGGCGATCCGCGAGCTGGGGGCGGAGGTGGAGGTGCGCCTTCTGACCAAGGACGAGGATTTCTACGCCTTCGGGCTCTCGCCGGTGCAGAAACCGGCGGTGGTGCTGGCCCGTTACACGGTCAAGAGCGCGCGCCAGGCCCCCGAGGTCTGCGCCGTGCGCGAGTGGATCAAGGAGACGCTGTGAGCCGTATCCCCATAATCCTGCTCACCGGCTACCTGGGGGCGGGCAAGACCACGCTGCTCAACCACCTGCTGAGCCGTCCCGAAATCCGGGAGCGCAACGTGGCCCTGATCATCAACGAGTTCGGCGAGCTGGGGGTGGACGGCCGCCTGGTGGAGGCCGGCACGCGCCCGGTGTACGAGCTGAACAAGGGCAGCCTGTTCTGTGTCTGCATCAAGACCGATTTCCTGGCCGTG
>JAJFUG010000198.1 GCA_021372515.1 bacterium | reverse complement strand
CACGTACCGCCTGACCCGCATGGGCGAGAAAGTCTACCACGGGACCGACATGTCGGCCATGACCCGGATCACCGTGGACCAGGTCTACGACCGCAAACCGGACACGGTGACCGAGCAGATGAGCCTCAACCAGATCCTGGGCCTGCTCCAGAGCAGCCGCTATAGCGACCTGCCGGTCACGGACAGCCAGGGACGGTTCCTGGGGATGATCTCGTTCCAGGACCTGCGCACGATCCTTCTCGAAAGCGGGCTTGCCGACCTGATCCTGGCGCGGGACGTGCTGCGGGAGGACGTGCTCACGGTCAGCCCGGGGGATACGCTGCTCGAAGCGCTCAACCGTTTCGGCCTCCACGATCTGGACCACCTGCCCGTGGTCGACCCGTCAGACCGCAGCCGGCTGCTCGGTCTGCTGACCCGCAGCGATGTCATGGCGCGCTACAACAAGGAGCTCCTGGTCCATATCGACTGAAGCCCTCTCCGAAAAAAGAAATACGAAAATGCTTGACACTGTACCGCGCGGCTTTAATGTTTAGATATGTGCCTGGCTTGGATTCAGGCAATTCAGCGGCCTTTCCGGACCCAGTAAGCCCGGCGGCCGGAAGGTCTCATTTCTTTGTCTGGAGACGGATCAGATGGAATTGAAGGAGCTTTTCAACAATACCAACGTCAATCTCAACCTCAAGGCGACGGACAAGGACGCGGTCCTGCTGGAGCTCATCAACCTGCTGAAGCTGGATGAGAAAGCCAAGGACATGCTGTTCAAGATGCTGAAAAAGCGCGAGAATCTCGGCTCCACCGGTATCGGCAAGGGGTTTGCCATCCCCCACTGCCGCTCGCTCGTGGTGGACAAGCTCAATGTCGCTTTCGGCCGTCACTGCGAGGGACTGGATTTCAAGTCCATCGACGGCAAGCCGGCCAATTTCTTCTTCCTGATCGTTGCCCCGCCGATCGAAATCTCCAACTACTACCTGCCCGTGCTGGGCAAGGTGGCCCAATTCTGCAAGATACAGGATATCGGCGCCAAGCTGAAAGAGATCAAGGAGATACCGGAGTTCCTGAAACTCCTCGAAGACATCCCGAACTGAACTCCTTCACTCTTACACGGTGCCGTTTCTGATGAAAGAAAGCCAGTTGAGACTGCTCATGTTCCTGCAGGACCTGCTCAGCCTGAAAAAGGAGATGCAGGACTTCCAAGTCGTGGAGCAGTATGAGCAGATGGGTTTCGCCCTCGACAAAAAAGAGCGGATCGAGGAATCCATCCGCGAGGTTACCGAACAGCTCGACCCGGTGCTGTACCATCGTTTCCTGCGTATCGCCGAAAAATACGACCGCCCGATGGCCCCGGTGAAGAACGGAGTCTGCTACGGCTGTTTCGTCTCGGCGCCCACAGGCAGCAAGCTGGTCACCGAGCACCAGGACGTGATCGAGTTCTGCAACCATTGCGGACGGATACTGTACCGTATCGACTGAAGCCGTGCCGGGCCTAAACAGCCCGATACGCCTGACAACACAAGGCCCCAGCCTCCTGTATAAGGAGACCGGGGCTTTTGTTCGGTGGTGCACCCTGCGGGGAGATCGGGGCCCTACCTCTTGGGCGCGAATTTCATCCGGCGCGCCACCCGCCGCTGCATCTGGTAGACGAATTTCATCAGCGCGTCCTGCATTTTGTCGGTTATGCTGAAGAACCGGGCCCGCACGAGCTGAAGGTTTTCGTTCTTCTTGTCTTTGCCGCTCCAGACCACCTCGGCCAGCAGCGGCTCGGTGTGCTCCTCGCTCAGCATCTGGAAATTCAGGTAGAGGAAATCGCCGCGGCTCACCTTGCGGTAAGTGTTGAACGCGATCCCGCCGCCGCTGATGTCCACGCTCTCGCCGCGGTAGACCGGACGGCTCTCGCAGCCGATGAGGTTGGTGTCGATCTCGATGGTGTTGAACCTGTTTTTTTCGATGTGGTAGTAACTGAACGGGAACACCACCTCCATGCGCGAGAAATTGCGGGCCTGGGTGCGCTCCAGTTTCTTGGGGTGCTTGATGAAAAGGTGCTTGCGCGCCGGGTCCGGCGCCTTGGTGATCGTGGTGAGGAAATTGTATCCGGCATCCGCCTCGCGGTGAAAAATCACCTCCAGCGTGGTGTCGAACCCGAGCCTGAGGAAACCGAAATCCATCCCCGAGCCATCCAGGGTGATAACTTTCTCCTCATTGTCCAGCACGCAGGAATCGTACTCGAACTCCTGGCCGTCCCGGCCCAGCTTCACCTTCACCGTCTGGCCGGCCTTGATCTCGCGCGAGGTGGTCAGCGGCACGGCCTCCTCGATCTGACGGAACCCGAGAGTGTCCTTGATCTTCTCCACCATCTGGATGAAATAGGCGTGCTCCTGCTCCGAGAAATCGCTCTTGCGCTCGTACTGCTCTATCAGGTGCTGGAAAATGTCGAAGGAGTCGAGCACGCGGAAAGGCTGCTGCAGTCCCATGGTGCGGACAGCCTGCTCCATCAGCTTGAGGCATTGCGGGTCCAGGCCTTTCTCCGCGGCCTTGCGCTGGTAGTAGACGAATTCGCGTTCTTTCTGCTTGGCCCTCTCCCGCCGGGTGAAAACAATCGCGAACACGAAGGCGGATACGACGAGCACGCCCATCACCCAGGGGATGATTTCGGAAGCGTGGGAGCTGGATTCGCCCCAGCCTTTCTGCACCGCACGCCAGCGCTGGGCGTGCGGGATGAGCTGGTTCCGGGTCAACTCGGCCAATCTGAGCAGCACGGCCACAAGCACCGTGGAGAGCTGTTGCATGTAACCCTCCTTGCCGGATTGGAGCAACGGATGGGATAAGGCTCAGTGCGCCATTTCAACCTGATTTCTCTATCGCCCGGGGGGAGAACGACTCCATGCGCGTGACTTTCTCCACCCCGCGGATTTTTTTCAGTGCGGCGATGATCCGGTTGAGGTGCTTAAGGTCGCGCACCTCGACCACGAAAGTGCCGGTGAACTCGAAATCGCTCGACTTGAGTTCGGCGCTCTGGATATTGGTCCCGGTGTCGGTGATCACGGTGGTCAGGTCGGCCAGCATGCCCTTGCGGTCACTGCCGGTGATCTGCAGCCGTACGATGAAGTCCTCGTCATCCCCGGCCTGCCAGTCGATCCCCACCCGTCGGCCGGGCTCGGTGCTCATGCGCAGAAGGTTGGGGCAGTCGGCGCGGTGGATCGACACCCCCCGTCCCCGGGTGATGTAGCCCACCACCTTGTCGCCAGGCACGGGCTGGCAGCAGCCGGCGTAGGTGACCATCAGGTTGCCGATCCCCTGGATCTTGATAGCCGAGGAATCCTTGCGCAGACGGTCGAGCAGGCGGTCGAAAGCGCGCGGCTTGTGCTCGTGCTCGATGGTCTCCGGGGCGATCTGACTCAGCACCTGGCTGACCGAGACGTTGCCCTGGCCGATTGCGGCGTAGAGCTTGTCCGCCGGGCCGGTGAGGTTGAAATGCTGCAACAGAGCACTCATCTTGGCCTCATCGATCTTGGGCAGGCGCTGCTTGCGCAGCTCGCGCTCCAGCATTTCCCTGCCCAGCTTGAGGCTGTCGGCGAACTCCTGCTCGCGGATCCAGGCCCTGATCTTGCCGCGCGCTTTGGTCGAGCGCACGAACTGGACCCAGTCCTTGCTCGGATGGGTGTTCGGGTTGGTGATGATCTCCACGGTCTGGCCGCTTTTCAGGCGGGTGTGCAGCGGCGCGATCCGCCCGTCGATCTTGCCCCCGGCGCAGTGCAGGCCGATCTCGGTGTGCACGCAGAACGCGAAATCGATCAGCGTCGATCCGGCGGGAAGCTTCATCAGGCGGCCCTGCGGGGTGAACACGAACACCTCGTCGTCGAACAGGTCGATCTTCAGGAACTCCAGGAAATCCTTGGGATCGGTGGCCTCGTTCTGCCACTCCAGCACCTCGCGCAGCCAGCTCATGCGCTTATCCAGCTCGCTCTGGCCTCCGCTCTGCTGCTCCTTGAATTTCCAGTGCGCGGCGATGCCGAACTCGGCGGTGCGGTTCATTTCGAAGGTGCGCACCTGGATTTCGATCAGGTGCCCGCCGGGGCCGTAAACCGTGGTGTGCAGCGACTGGTACATGTTCGACTTGGGAGTGGCGATATAGTCCTTGAAGCGGTCGTGCAGCGGGGTCCAGGTGCTGTGGATGATCCCCAGGATATGGTAGCAGGAGGCCACGGTTTCGGTGAGCACGCGCAGGCCGAGCAGGTCGTACAGTTCCTCGAAGGTCTTGTTGCGCCGCTCCATCTTGCGCCAGATACTGTACAGGTGCTTGGGCCGCCCGGTGACCTCGGCCTTGATCCCGGCCTCGTTGATCGCTTTCTGCAGCGGGTCCTTGAAATGCTCGATCAGGGCCTCGCGCTCGATCCGCTTCTGTGCCAGCTTTTTGGCCAGCTCCTTGTAGTGCGCCGGCTCCAGGTGCTTGAAAGCCAAGTCCTCCAGCTCCCAGCGGATCAGGGCGATACCGAAACGGTGGGCCAGCGGGGCGTAGATGTCCAACGTCTCGCGGGCGATGCGCAAACGCTTTTCCTCGTTCAGAGCGTCCAGGGTGCGCATGTTGTGCAGGCGGTCGGCAAACTTGATCAGGATCACCCGGATGTCCCGGGCCATGGAGAGGATCAGCTTGCGGTAGTTCTCGATCTGCTGGTCCTGCTCCGAGCGCGGGGCGGCGTAGCCGTCCATCCGGCTGATCTTGGTCAGGCCGTCCACGATGGCGGCGATCTCCTCGCCGAACAGGCTGCGGACCTCCTCCAGAGTGTGGGCGGTGTCCTCGATCACGTCGTGCACCAGGGCTGCAGCGATGGACACACTGTCGTAGAGGCGCAGGTCGAGCAGTATCTTCACCACCTCCACCGAATGGGTGATGAAATCCTCGCCCGACTTGCGTTTCTGGCCCTTGTGGGCCGCGGCGCTGAAATCGTAGACCCGCCCGATCAGCTCCAGATCGAGGTTCTTGTGATTTTCCAACGCCTTAAACAGGTCTTCCTTCGGCATAGCGCACCCGCGTTGTACCCGGAAACCGGCATCACACAGTTGTTTACGGATCAATTACCTGTATAAATATAACAGTTTAAGCCCAACCTGTACACCACATGCCGGTCGGCTCGCCCTCGCGAATTGGCTGCACCTGCCGTCCTGCGGAAGATCGCAGCCACCCGGCGGCCCATAAATGTTCCAGCCCGGCGCTCTCCCGACAGCCCCGGGCCTGTCTCAGGCCTGGCAGACCGTCCCGGGCGCGCCGGGCCTGACACTCTGCGAACAGATGGCTTTCTCACTCCGCGGCGGACACGTACACCAGCTCGCCGCCTGGACCGCAGCCCAGGACCAGACGCGCCCCGCCCGGCGCCAGGGCCTCCGCGGCCAGCAGCTCCCGCACTCTTTCCGACAGGAACACCGGCTCCAGCGAGACCAGCACCTCTTCCAGGCTGCGGTCGCGGCCGAACACGAGCGAGGTCTTGCTGTAGCCGACCAGCTTGCGCTCGTAAAGCAGCTCGTGGAGCTGACGGGTTATCTCGCGGAGCAGGTCGTGACGCTCGGGATGCAGAAGGCCCAGTTCCTCGAAAAACAGCTTGATCGAAATCTCGCCGCCGCGCTGGGAGCTGTCGGCCAGCTTGTCCCGGTCGGACAGCAGGAGACGGCTGCGGCGCGCGCCGTTCGTCTTATCCGCGGTAGTCCTGTCCGCCGCAGTGTCCCCGGCCCCATTCGACTTGGGCCGAGCGGAGGGCCCGGGCGACTGCGGGGCGGCCGGAGCGGCGCCGTGCATCCCTTGCTGCAAGGATTTCATGAAAGCCTTGAGCTCGGCCGCCGAGCCGCCCAGACGCGCGGCCAGCTCTTCCATGCGGTCCTGCAGCAGCACTATCTCGCGCAGGTTGTTCTGCTGCTCTTCCAGGTAGCCGTTTTCACGGTTGAAATAATGCCGCAGGATGATGTTGTCGAACTCCTCGACCGAATCGCGCATCTCGTTCCAGATAGCGGCGAAAGCGGCCTGGAAGCTTTCCACCTTGCGCAGTTCGTCCCGCGAGAGGATAACCTCACCCTCGGATTTCCTGATTTCGACCATCCTCGCCTCCGGCGCGTGAGGCCCGTATCGGGCGTGGTCAGGCTCAGACAGAATCCCGTCCGTGGCAGTGCTTGAATTTCTTGCCGCTGCCGCAGGGGCAAGGGTCGTTGCGTCCGACTTTGGGTTGGTCGCGCCGCACGGTCTGCACTTTCTGCGGCTGCTCCTCCGGCCCGCTCAGGGTGGGTTGCGTCCCCTGGAACGCCGAGATGGTGGCGTGGTGCACGGCGGTCATCTCGGGACGGCGCGGCTTGTCGATCTCGCTCTCCTCGATGAACTGCGCCTTGAAGAACAGCGAGGCCACCTCCACCTTGATCCGCTCCATCATCTCGACAAAGGCGGTGTAGGCCTCTTTCTTGTACTCGACCAGCGGGTCTTTCTGGCCGTAAGCCCGGAAATTGATCCCGCTCTTCAGGTAGTCCAGGAAATAGAGGTGCTCGCGCCAGTTCTCATCCAGCACGCGCAGCAGGATATGCTGCATCAGGAATGTCTTGCGGTCCGGGCCCAGTTCCTGGCCTTTCATCTCCCAGAGCTGGTTCACCAGGTCGAGCACCTGCTCGCGGATGTCCTCGGCGTTCAGTTCCGACAGATCCTTTTTCTCCAACGGCACGCTGAGCAGGAACGTGCGCAGAAGGTCGGCCGAGAGGCCCTTGAGGTCCCACTCCTCGGGCGGGCTGCCGGGCAGGATGTGCTGGTCCAGCTTGACCCCGGCGGCATCGTCCAGGAACTTCTTGAACTCCTCGTCCAGTTCCTTGCCCTCCAGGGCGAACAGGCGCAGGTCGTAGATCACCTCGCGCTGCTGGTTCATCACGTCGTCATATTCCAGCAGGTGCTTTCTGATCTGGAAGTTGTTGCCCTCCACCTTCTTCTGCGCCCGCTCGATGGAGCGCGAGACCAGCGGATGGGTGATGACCTCGCCCTCCTTGAGGCCCAGGCGGTCCATGATGCCGCTGATACGGTCGCTGCCGAACAGGCGCATCAGGTCGTCTTCCAGCGAGAGGAAGAAATCCGAGCTGCCGGGGTCGCCCTGACGGCCGCTGCGGCCGCGCAACTGCAAGTCGATGCGGCGCGCCTCGTGGCGCTCGGTGCCCAGGATCGCCAGGCCGCCCACCTCACGCACCCCGGGCCCCAGCTTGATATCCGTGCCGCGGCCGGCCATGTTGGTGGCGATTGTCACCGCGCTGGGCTGTCCGGCCCGGGCCACGATCTCGGCCTCCTGCTGGTGGTACTTGGCGTTGAGCACGTGGTGCTTCACCCCGCGGCGCTTGAGCATCCGGCTGAGAGTTTCCGAAATCTCCACGCTCACCGTGCCCACGAGCACCGGGCGGGTCTTCTCGTTCAGGGAGACTATCTCGTCGATGATGGCGTTGAATTTCTCGCGCCGGGTGCGGAATATCACGTCGTCCATGTCATTGCGCACGATCGGGCGGTTGGTCGGGATCACCACCACGTCCAGCTTGTAGATCTGCCAGAACTCGTTGGCCTCGGTCTCGGCCGTGCCGGTCATGCCGGCCAGCTTGTCGTACAGGCGGAAATAGTTCTGCAGGGTGATTGTGGCCAGGGTCTGGGTCTCGCCCTCGATCTTGACGCTCTCTTTGGCCTCCAGGGCCTGGTGCAGCCCGTCCGAGAACCGGCGGCCCGGCATCAGGCGGCCGGTGAACTCATCCACGATCAGCACCTTGTCCTCCTGCACCACGTAGTCCACGTCCTTCTCGAACAGGGCATAGGCTTTCAGGAGCTGGTGGATCGTGTGGATGCGGTCGCTCTTGTCCAGGTAGTCGCGCTCGATGCGCTGGACGCGCTCGTGTTTCTGCACCTGGCTGAGCGCAGCGTCCTGCTGCACCTTGTCGATCTCGGTCGACAGATCGGGGATGACGAACATCTGGGGATCGTCGGGGCTCAGCCGGTCGATGCCCTTGTCCGAGAGCTGCACCTGGTTGCCCTTCTCGTCCATCGAGAAAAAGAGGGCCTCGTCCAGCTCGGGCATCTTCTTATCGCGCATGAAATCCCCCTCCACGCGCAACAGCAGTTTCTTGGTGCCCACCTCGTTCATGATCTTAAGCAGGCGCTTGTTCTTGGGCATGCCGCGCGAGGCTTGCAGCAGCTTGATCCCCGCCTCGTAGGTCTTGGCGTCGGACTGCTTGCCGTCGGTCTCCTTTTCGGCTTCCTCCAGAAGGCGCGCGGCCTCGGACAGGAGCGAGTTGACCTCCTTGACCTGCAGGCGCACCAGGTCATCCACCATCGGCCGGTACTGCTTGAAAGTGTCGGAGGTGCCGTGCACCGGGCCCGAGATGATGAGCGGCGTGCGGGCCTCGTCGATCAGCACGCTGTCCACCTCGTCCACGATGGCGTA
>JAJFUG010000197.1 GCA_021372515.1 bacterium | reverse complement strand
CGGGTTCTTGGTCTTGTTCAGCGGCGTGGGCACGCAGATCGACATCGCATCCGCTTTGGCCAGTGCCTCGAACTCGGTTGTGGCCTTGAGCAGGCCCTTTTTCACCAGGGGCGAGACCACCGCCGGGTCGACATCCGGGATATGGCTGCCGCCGTGGTTGACCACCTTGACCTTGGACTCGCTCAGATCGATGCCCGTGACCGAGAACCCGGCAGAGGAGAACTCAACCGCCAGCGGGAACCCGACGTAACCGAGGCCGATGATTGCAACTTCCGCCTTGCGGCTTTGGATTTTTTCAATAAGTTTCAACTTTACCTCGTTCTGGAAACGGGATGAAAGCTGACCTGGGACAGCCCGAAAGTGCAGCGGATGACCGGGCTCAAAGTCAGAAATTTAACCGTACTGCATTTTCAAGTCAATCAATTTTGCCGGAGCCCCGGTTCCGCTTCCCGATCGGATGCACACCTCCGATAAGCCTCACGGAGCGCAGGCCCGCAGACATTGACGAAAACATTGCTTTTTTTCAGAATTGATTTAAATTTTGTCTTCTTTCCATTCGACGGAGGAATGATGGCCAAGGTTTGTGAAATCTGCGGGAAAATCCCAAGTGTCGGGAACAACGTTTCCCACGCCAACAACCGGACTAAGCGCCGTTTCCTGCCCAACCTTCAGGAGATACGGATCAGCGAAGGCGGCGTGAACCGTCGCGCCACGGTCTGCACCCGCTGCATCCGCTCCGGTAAGGTCAGCAAGGCGGTCTGAGCGCGCCAGAATCCGGCGGCGAAAATTCGTGAGAAGCCCTCACTCCACGTGGTCCCAGGGACGCGGAGCGGAGGGCTTTTTCTTTTGGTGCAGAAAAGCCTCCGTGTCGATCCCGGCCCGGCCGGCCGCGGCCAGAAAGTCCCGCCCCTCCGGCTCGGCGGCCTCCAGGGCCGCTGCCAGACGGCTATCGCCCAGCGATATCAGGGCCTGGATCAGGCTCCCGGCGGGCGGCTCGCACTGAAGCTCCACACGCCGCAGCGGGGACAGCGCCCGACGCACCTGGTTCAGCGCCGCCTTGATCTGACGCGGCGCGAGCATGGCCTCGTCCTGCCAGGCGGTCTGCGGCTTGGGCACGAACGGGTTGAGGCTGATCCGCAGCCGGGTGCGCGGACCCAGGCTGCCGGCCAACTCGCGCACCTGCTCGCCCAGGGCTGCCCGGTCGGCCTCGCTCTCACCCGGCAGCCCGATCATATAATACAGCTTCACCTGCTCGAACCCCATCTCGGAGGCCCGCGCCACAACCGAGGGCAGAAGCTCGGCGGCCGAGGGCTTGCCCAGCTCGCGCAACAGGGCCGCGCTGGCGGTCTCCGGGGCCAGGGTGATGCTGCGCGTGCCACATTCCAGCAGCAGGCCGAGGATCTCGTCGTTCAGCGTGTCGACGCGCAGCGAGCTGGCCCCCAGGCGCAGGCCGCGCTTTTGCACCGCGCGCAGCACGCGCGGCAGCTCAGGGTAGTCGCAGAGGTTGGTCCCGACCAGGCCCGCCACCTGGGCGCTCTCGGGCGCGTTCTCCAACAGCGCCTCCACCCGGAGCGGGTCGGAGACCCGCCAGGGACGGTTGATCCGGCTGACCAGGCAGAACCGGCAGGCGTGACGGCAGCCGCGGGCCAGCTCCAGCATGAACATCTCGGAAAAATGGGCCTTGGAGGTGATTATCACGCTGTGGGCCGGATCGCCGGTCAGCGGGGCGCTCTGACGGCGGACACGCTCCGGAGCGGCTGGAACTGCGGGCCGCGGCACGAGCACGCCTCCCTCCCCTGCCAACATCTCGGCGCGGTAGAGCGAGGGGATGTAGAACCCCGGCCGCGCGGCCAGCGCCTCCAGGAACGCCCCCCGCTCCCAGGTGCGCCGCGCGCTCTCCAGCCAGGTGTCGATGAAATCCGGCACCAGAACCTCGCCATCGCCCAGGCCCAGCGCCTCGACAAAAGGGGCCACCGGCTCCGGGTTGCCGCTGGGCACAGGTCCGCCGGCCAGCAGCACGGGGAGATTGCCCCAGCGCGCCTGCGCCCGGGTCGGAAGGCCCATCGCCCGGAGGAACAACGGCAGCCAGAGGCAGTCCTGCTCGTAGCTCAGCGACAGGGCCAGCACATCGAACGTGGAGGGCGGCGCGCCGCTTTCCAGGGCCAGCCAGCTCCGCTCGGCGGCGGGGTTGTCGCGGTCCAGGCAGAACACCCGCTCGCAGCGCACCTCCGGATGGGCGTTGAACAGGCGGTAGATGGTCTGGAAGCCCAGACTGGCCATGGCAACGTCATAGGGGCTGAGGGCCACCAGGCCCACGTTCAGCGCCGCCCGGTCTTTCCTGACAAGCGTGCCGCGCTCTGCGTCGAGCAGGCTCGTGCGAGTATTTTCGGTCTCTCCATAGCGGGCCACCGCCACTTCCTTATCTTTGCCGTCCCTTAAGGTGCAAGCATCCTGTATTCAACGGGGCAGGCCACCCGTCTCCGTGTATTGAACCTCATACCGGCCTGTGAGCTATCCCGCGCAAAGATAGGCAAAAAAAAGCCCCCCCGCAACGGCTGCCGTCACGGGGGAGAGAAGCGGATAGTCCTGCGGGCAGGATCAATAGGTGCGGTGACGGTCGCGGTCGGGCAGGCTGGGCTTGACCCGCGTGCGTCCGCCGAAAATATGGTGGTCGAAAAAGTATGAATCCACCAGGTTGAGCAACGTGATCCCCAGGGCGGCATCCACCATGTAGCCGCCTATCTTGTAGCGGGTCTGGCCCGTGTTGATGAAGCTCTGGTACTCCTCGCGGGTGAGCGCCTGGACCGCGCTGGTGTAGCTCTTGGAGCCGGCCGAGCGCAGCATGTAGCCGGCCAGGAACATCCCAGCCGTGGCCCCCAGAATAGTGTAGCCGGTCAGCATCGGCCGGGTCTCGGCGGTCTGGATCAGCCGCCAGCCGGGGACGAAATTGCCGATCAGCGCCGACTCCTTGACATCCTGCACCTCGCGGTAGCGCACCAGGGCGGCCTCCTCCTTGCGGCGCAGCTCGGTCATCACCTGCTGCTGCTCCTGGTTCTTCACCTCGCTCAGGCGCACCAGGTTTTCGGCCTTGGCCAGGTCGGGGTTCATCTGGAGGGCCTTTTCGGCGGCCTCGCGCGCTTTGGCGTACTGGTGGGCGTCATAGTACGACAGGCTGATCATGTACTGCACGTCCACGTTGTCGGGCTGCTGCTTCAGTACGATCTGGTAGTTCTCGATCGCCTTGTCGAACATCTCTTTGCGGCGATAGACCTCGCCCAGCCCCAACCGGGCCTGGATGTTGTTGAAATCCTCGGCCACCGCGTTCCAGTACTCGCGCTCGGCCTCATCCCAGAGGTTCATCTCCTGATATTTCTTGGCCCGGTCCACGCTCTGTCCGGCCTGGTATAGCTGCTCGACGGTCTGCATCTGGGCCGCGGCGCTTTGCGGCGCCAGGCAGAACGCCAGGCTGAGGGCAAGGGTGGCCAGGGCTGCTCGCATCATCACCGCTCACACTCCTTCCCGGCTGATAGTGAGCAATTGATTGATCTTGGAAAGCAATTTCTGATTGTAATCATCGGCGCTCGGGTCGAGCGTGCCGCCCGGGTCGGCAATAGCGGCCGCCTCCTCGTACTGCCCGAGGTTGAAATATGCCTCCGCCAGGACCGCTTTGACATCCTGCGCGTTGATCGAGGTGCGGTAGGCGAAGACGAAGCTCGGGTCTTTCTCCAGCACCACCACGGCGTCATCCCGGACTTTCTGGTAATCGGGCGGGTTGAGATCACGGTAGGCGAAGCTCAGGCCGCTCAGGATGTTGACGCTGTCCCGGGAGTCCTTCGGAGCGCGGTCCAGCGCCAGGTCGAAATTGAGCACGGCCTTCTGCAGCGAATCCTGCATCGCCATGGCCCAGCCCAGGCCGATATGGGCCTCATAATAATCCTGTTGCACATCCCGGGCTATCGCGGAGCGGAAACTGGTCGCGGCCAGGGCGAAATTTCCTTGGGCGAACAGACTCCAACCCTTGGACACATCGCTCAGATAGGCCGGCTCGATGTTGAACTCGGGGGCCGAGGGCGTGCTGCATGCGCAGGCCAGAGCGAGGGTCAGCAACAGACCCCCGGTTAGAATCTTCAGCCTGGTGTTCTCCATACTTCTCTCCCTCCGGGGTTCAGCGGATCAAGACCATCTTGCGGTTGATCGCGATGGAACCGGCCTTGAGTCGATAGAAATAGATGCCGCTGGGGAGTTCCCGTCCGCCCTCGTCACACCCGTTCCATTCCACCGAGTACACACCCGGCGTGTGGGCACGGTCGATCAGGGTGCGCACGAGCGCCCCGCGCAGGTTGTACACTTTGAGCTCCACCTGAGCCGTGCCCATTTCCTCGGGCACACGGTAGCTGATCGTAGTGGAGGGGTTGAACGGGTTGGGCACGTTCTGGCCCAGGGAGAAAGCCCGCGGCAGTCCGGCCGCGGACGGACCCATCCCGGACAGCAGGGCGAAAGTGCCGATAGTCGCGCTGGTCGCGGTGTAGAGGCGCCGCGACTGGTCGTAGCTCGTGGCCAGGGCCTGCCAGCCGCCCGACTCATCCAGGCGGCAGATCGCCAACCCGCTCCGGAAACCGTCCGTTGCGCGGAAGAAGACCTTGTAGCCGCCGGCGGTGGACTCGCCCAGCGGGATGAAGGTGTAGCTTTCGCAGGAAAGGCTCTCGTCGCCTGCGCCCAGGCCTTGCAGGCTCAGGCTCTCCAGCTTGTGCTTGAGTGCGCTCCCCGACGGCGGCAGGTTATGCGCCACCAGCACCTCCACCGACCCGGTCCCGGCAGGCTCGATCCAGGACGGCAGGGAGGCGGACTGCATGGCGCCGACCGAGGCCAGCATCGAGGGATAGGTCTGGACGAATTCGCCGGGCCGGCCGCCGAGGCTGGTGCCGGTCACCGACAGCAGGAACCCGCTGCGGGCGAAGTACTGGCCGCGCCAGATGTCGTTCTGACCGATCCGGGTCACGCCGAGCGCCGACAGGTTCACGGTGAGCTGCGGGGCGGCGGCCAGTGGGACGCTGGAGACGATGTAGATGTTCATGTAGCCGGTCAGCACGGGGTTGCGGCTGAGCAGCACCGCGAACTCCGGCGTCCCGCCCAGGAAAGATGTGTTCACAACGAAAGAGAAGGTGCTGTTCGAATACACCGGCGTCAGGGTGCTGTTCTGGGCGTAGACCCGCCACCAGAAACGGGTGTTGTCCGGCAGGTCGCTCAGGGTGAGCGTGGTGTCGGACAGGGTGGTGTACTGATTGACAATCTTGCTGGCGCTGAACAGGCTGTCCAGTGACAGGTCGAAACCGTAGCGCACCACGTCCGTGCTGTCTTCGGAATAGCTCCGGTGCCAGATGAAAGTGACCTGGGTCGCGCTGACCGTATCCGACCGGGTCGGGGTTATCAGGTCGAAGCGTGAGGGCAGGTCGCTGGGATTGATCAGACGGGCGCGGCTGAACACCAGGGTGTTGCGCCGGTCCTCCTGGGTGATGTAGAGGTCGGGACGGCTGTCCTGGTTGAAATCGGTCAGGCCCACCGAGGTCGACACGCCGATCCAGGTGGGCATCATTCCGGCGGGCGCCTCTGAGAAATAGCCGGTGCCGTCGTTGAGCAGCAGACGGTTGGCCTGGCTGTAATTGACGTAGTACAGGTCCGGGTAGCCGTCCATGTTGGCGTCGAAAGAGCGCACGCCGTAGGTGTTGTCGCTCTCCGCGGGCAGGCGCTGGGTGTCGCGCGTGAACACGCCCCGCCCGTTGTTCAGGAACAGCTCGTTCTGCTGGGTGTTGCTCTGGGCGACCACCAGGTCCAGGTCGCCGTCCCCGTCCACATCCACCAGCTCTCCACCGTGGGCCTGGGCCGCGCTGGCCGCGGTTATCTCACTGCGCTGGAATATTCCCTTGCCCTTGTTGGTAAGGATTGCGTGGTTCTGCGCCCGGTTGATCACCACGATGTCGATGTCCTTGTCCCCGTCGATATCGCCGGCGCAGGCCCAGACGCTCTGGTCGGCCTGGGAGTTGAGGATGTAGAGGTTGGTGACGTCGCGGAACACGCCCAGGCTGTCGTTGAACAGCAGGCGGTTCACCTCTCCGCCCGGGGTGTTGTTGACCATGTACAGGTCGATCGCCCCGTCGCCGTTGAAATCATCGGCCAGGACCATGACCGTGTGCCAGGCCTCGGCGGGCATGCGCGTGACACCTTCGGCCACTGTGCGCGTTGTGACATCGTCGAAAGCGCCCTTGCCGTTGTTGATGTAGAGACGGCTCTGCTGCCCGTCGTTGCCGAACACGAGGTCCAGGTCGTCATCCGCGTCCACGTCGATCGCAGCCACCGAGTTGCTCTTGTCCGAGGGCTGTATGCTGATGGCCTGGGAGGTCACCTCGTGCAGGGCGCCGTCGTACTGGTTGTAGAAATAGACGCTGTTGGGCTCGCCGTAGTTGGCGGTCACCACGTCCGGATAGCGGTCGCCGTTTAAATCTCCCACCGCCGCCTGCTCGGAGCGGTGCGCGTCGGTCGTGCCCAGATACATGGTCGTGTCGACATAACTGGCCTCGGAGCGCGGCCCCGCGGCCAGCACCTCGTAGCTGTACAGATCGGACAGGGGAGCGCGCCGTCGGTCGGCATCCACCCGGCCCAGGGAATCGGTCACTTGGATGAAATACTCGATCCGGCTGCCCACCGGCTTGGCCGGGATGCTGCCCCAGTAATGCGAGCCGTAATGCTCCATCACCACGTCGAAGAACGTCTCACTCTCTTTGGCGTTGCGCCATTTGATCACCGCAGTGCGCACGCCGGAATGCGCGGTCACCCAGGTTTCGACCCGGCGCGGACGGGTGGTGTTGGTGGTGTTCGACAGCTCGGTGGTGTGGGTGATGCCCATCTTGGCCTCGGGGCTGCCGCCCGGGGGCAGCACCTCGAAGCGGTAGGGCAGCAGGAACGGGTTGCTGATGAAGGAGTCGGGGCTCGAGACCCGGAACCCGGCTGAGTCGGAGGCCATTACAAAGTAATTGACCACCGAGTTGTAGGCCTGGCCCGGAATCCCGTAGCGGAAATCGTCCGTGCCCGCCTGGGCCATCATCAGGACCGTGTCCTTGTAGACGTTGCCGGATACGCTCCAGGCCATCCTGACAACCGGGGTGAAATTGTCCACCACGCTGGCCGTGATGTTGTAGGGGCCGAGATTGTCGTTCGTGTCGGCGTACTCTGTGGTGAAATAGATGAACGGCGGAGTCTTGTCCTGGGTGATATCGCCGGGCGGAGTGACAAAATTGATCATCGCCGTGGAGTCGAGGGCGGCGCTGTCGGGACGGCTGACATTGAGCGCCTGGATGATCTTGGTCTCGGACACCGTGGAATGGACCAGGCCCCAGGTCATGCCGTTGACATCCGTGGGCGTGGTGGGCTGATGGAAGGTGACGCCCTGCTCGTAGCCCACGGCGGCGCGCAGGCGGACCTCCACATTGGAGACCGGCTTTTTTGTCTTGTCCAGCACTGTCACCCGGACCACCGAGGCGCTGCGGCCATTGGCCAGCACCGGTCCGGTGGCTCTGACCCGTCCGTTCAGGGCCTCGCGTTCATCGACCAGCAGGAACACTCCCAGATCCTGCAACAAAGTGGATTCTGTAGCAGTCAGCAGAACACTGTCAGTCACCGTACCCTGGGAGGTGCCAAGCAGCTCGAGGTGGATCCAGGTCAGGCCGGGACGGTATACGAAAACCGACCCGTTGAAGTCACGGTAATTGGCCCGGTCATACTGGAATATACCCTGAACGTCGGTAAGCAAGGAGTACCACGTGGAACTGTCGACCACTGTCGTGCCGCCGACGCCGGGCCGGATTGTCTTGAGGTACGAACGGGCCAGCACGCGCTCCAGCGGATCATGGGTGGAACTGTTGACCACCTGGCCGTAGAACAGGATCGCCGCCGGAGGGAGCTTTTGCGAAAAAGTGACCACCGAGTCCACACCCATGGGGCTGACCGAATACTCCACCCCGTCGCTGCGCACCTTGAAAAAGTAGGTGGTGTTGATATCCAGGTACACGAGCTGGACATAATGGATAACGCTCGACTTACCGGAGGAAATTGTGGAGTCCCCCATCACTCTGTCCAGGTTGAGGCTGTTTTTACCGTAAAGCAGAACGTTGTTGAAAGTCGGCCGGCTGGTGCGCCAGGAAACGACAAAAGCGTTGCCGAGTTGGTTGGACACCTGAAGGTCGGTGATTTCAAGCGGCTCCTGTGCCCCCTGCGCCGCGTCTGGCATCCACAGCGCCAGGACAAGGCCGAGGGCGAACAGGACGGTCAATGCGAAGCGGTGCAGAACTTTTGTGTTGGCCATCTTTTCACCTTTCGTGTTTTCAAAGGTACGGCTCAGGCTGCACTGCCGCTCATCAACCGTAAAAGGGCCAGCAGGTCGAAGACATCGTACCGGCCGTTGCCGTCCACGTCCGCCGCAAAGGCCAGGCGCTGGTCACCGGCGACCGGCTTCGAGCCGCCCAGAACTTTAAGGATATCGAGAAGGTCGAAAACGTTCACTTTTCCGTTGTTGTCCAGGTCGCCGCGCATCCCCAGGTTCGGATCGTAGACCTGAACCGTGTGGGCCGGAATGAAAAAGCTGGCGCTTCCCTGGAGCACCACCGAGCTGTCCGTGTCGTTGGTCCAGTAGTTGGGAAAGTACTCGATGAACAGCCGGTCGCCGGCGCCGGGATTGAACGCATAGCCGGTGAGTTCCTCCCGCACGGTCGTCATGTCCACGTCCCACTGCCCGGCCACCTCACCGGTCCCGCCCCTTTTATTCAGCACGGTCTTCACTACCGAACGGTCACCGTTGGCCCGTCTCACCTGCAGACGCACCAGGCAGCGGTCCAGCGGCTCGCCCTGCCCATCGAACAGGCTGCCATGGGCCGTCCAGGGTGTCCCGCCGCCCACAGTCTCCAGGAAAGTCTTGAACGAGTACCAGCGGTCGCTGTTGTCCCAGAGTGTGCTGTCGGAGCGCAGACGGTACTCGTATTCCGTGCCCACCTTGAGGCCGATCAGGGCGATCAGGTGCGTGTAGGTCTCGCTCGCGTATTCGTCCGTGAAAACCAGCAGCGAATCGGAGCCCTTTTCCCGCACCTCGACCCGGTTGTCGAGGGTCTGGGCGTCGGTGAGCCAGGAAACGCGGGCGCTGGTGATGGACAGGTCGGTGCAGGCCAGACCGGTCATTTTGATCTCGGCGGCAACCGAGGGCGTCACATGGAAAATCAGGGCGGCCAGAGCCAGAGTCAGGATGGTGGATGAAGGGCGCATATTGATTCCTTTCAAAGCTTTATCGAAAAGGGTGGCTGGTTTGCATCTTTCATATCCTGGTCTTTGCAATATCCATACCACAGCTTGCTCCCTTTCGGCCGCGGAACATTCCTTTTCCGCCACGGCGGAATCACAGCAGTAGCCCTCTTACATCCAGCCCCGAAAACGAAAACATAGGGCTATGCAACCCATTGCGCCGGCATAACGCATCTCGGCTTTTTCTTGTTTAGGCCGTCCGCCCGGGAATGGCTGGCAAATTTTTCCGGCCGCCGGGAAAAACAAATCTCCCCTGCCAGCCCCGAATGCCAAAGCCTGAGCAAGGTTCTCCCTGAAAAACAACAGGGGCGGGTCTGTGACCCGCCCCTGCCGGGGTTGATTCCAGTTGAGGCCCAGGGCCTCACCCGTTCCACCTCACTTGAGGATGATCATCTTGCGCATGGCCCGGAACGAGGGTGTGGTCAGGCGGTAGAAGTAGACCCCGCTGGAGGCGCGGCGCCCGGCTGAATCGGTGCCGTCCCATTCCACCTGGTACTCGCCCGGCTCACGCAGAGCAGTCACCAGGTTGCGGATCATCTGGCCGCGCAGGTTGAACACATCCAGCCGCACCGAGACCAGTCCCGCGCCCTCGGGCACCGCGTAGCGAATGGTGGTCGAGGGGTTGAACGGGTTGGGCGAGTTCTGGGCCAGGCTGAAAGACTTGGGCAGCACAGCCGGAACATTCCCGCTGCTGGCGTCCGTTGCGGTCTTCTCCGAACCGGCCTGCAGGTCCAGGGCGAAATTGTGCGGGCTTTCCGGTTTGACCGTTGAGGAGAAGCTGCGGCTCACGCCCAGTCCCAGCACGGTCAGGTCTATCTTGTCGCCGGCCGACCACTTGTAGGGTATGCCGCTGCCACTTTCCTTCAGGTTTGCCAGGTTGAGCGTCCACATGCCGTCCCGGTCGGTCGCGGCGCAGATCGTCCCGGTCTGTTCGCCGCTCTCGGCCCCGGTCAGCTTGAGGAACACCAGCATCCCGGCCAGGGGCTGGTCCTGGCTGTCGGTCAGGCGGCCGTACAGAGTGTAGAGGTTAAGCCCGGCGCCCAACTGGGCCGTGGTCAGAGTGCCAGCCATTGTCTGGGCCACGCTCTGGCCACTCAGGCCGTCCACCGAGTAACGGTACTCGACGCCGGATTTCAGGCCGCTGACCAGGGCGTAGCTGAACCCACCCTCCAGGGTCCTGGGCTGCACCAGCGTCTCCCTGCCGTCCGGATCGGTCATGTGCAGCACGCCCGGCGTCTGGACCGTGGCGGCCCAGGTGAACGTGGCCGCCGAGCTGGTGACATTGGACACATGGATCCCCGGAGCGTTGCCCGCGACCGAGCGGTTACCCAGATCGAGGGCGATCGAGGGCGTCTTGGTGGCGCCCGAAGTGTTGTCCGCAGCCAGCAGGGTGCCACTGACGTTGGGGTTCCAGCTCGAGGCCGCGGTGACCTGGAAGATGTAGCCCTGGCCCACGTCGATACCGAAGTTCTCACCCCGATAGCTCGTGCCGTCCTTGAAATACTGCTTGTATTCCTGGGTGCTGGGTTCGTAACGATAGATTGCCTGTATACCGGTTACGGCCTTCAACACGCTGTTGGCGTCCCAGGAGCGGAACAACATATCATCCTGCGCCGGGCGCGAGACGAAAAACTGTCCGGCGGCCGGGAACTGGATGATCGGCACGTTGCGCGTGAAGGCACGTCCCTCGAGCAGAAGGTGGTTCTCGGAGTTCACCTTGATGAAATAGCCATCCTCGATCGCGATGTTGAAATCGGCCGCGCCAACATAGGAGCCGCTGATCGCCCGGGTGATCGACTCCTGCATGCCTGTGGAGCTGACATAGCGCGACAGGGCCGGGGTGCCGCCCAGTATCATGCCCAGAATGGCGTGGGCCGTGGAGGGCTGACCCTTGAACAGGTTGAGAGGCAGGCCGATCAGGTTCAGGCCGGTCTTGAGTTCGAGGTCGTAGCTTACGTAGGGCACGAGCTTGACCTTGTTGATCGCCATCGGGCTGGCCGCGTCGGCGGCGCGCAGGGTGTCGTATTGCTCGAAGCCCTTCTCGGCCCCGTCGAACTCCAACAGGAGGTAATCGCCCTGGGCGTGGCTGAACCCGCTGCCGTCCGACTTACGCAGGTTGGCCAGGTTCAGTTCCCAGAGGCTGTCACTGCCCACGGTGGCAACCAGTGGCAGCGAGGTGTCGGCAGTGCTGGTGGCATCCACCACCTTGAGCCGGACCGTGGCGTTGACGGCCGCGCCGCCCGAATAGTAGACTTTGCCCTTGAGCGTGTACATGCTGCTGTTGGTTCCGCTGGACGGCAGCGTGCGCAGCTTGAACGCGGTCAGGGTGGAGTTTTTGGCCGCGGTGGTGCGGTCGACCTTCTTGGGCCGGTAGGGCCCGTTGATGTTGCGCAGGCTGTCCGCCGCGAACACGCCGTTGGACGAGCCGATAAAGAAGCGGTAGAGCGTCCCGGGCGATAGGTTGGTCAACTGGATCACGTGGATCCCGTCATCCGCCGAGGTCTCGTCCTTGAACACGGTCACCGAGCTGCGGATCTCGGACAGACCGGAGTTGTATTCGACAAATGTCGGGAAGCCGTTGAACTTATTCACATCGGTGAACGCCGCGCTGTGGATGTCCAGCGTGTCGCTGCTGGCCGCCACCACGATGCTGTCGGCGCCGTTGAAATTCGTGCGGTAGCGGAGCATGGCGCTGGTGGCGGAGATATTGACCACCTCGATGTTCTCGTATCCGCCCGAATCGACCAGCACGGTGAACGGGTAGGTGTCGAACCCGCCGTAGATCGCGCTGATCACCTTGATCGTGTCGGGCACCAGGAAGCTGAGGCTCCGGTCGAGGCGCGAGACCGGAACGCCCGAGGGCACCGAGGCGACAATCTTGTCCTTGGCCCAGGAGATGATCTTGGCCGCTATGTTCTGACGGCGGCCGTTGAGGTCGGTGGCGTAGAAAATCACCTTGCTCGTGTCCTCGACGTTGCGGTCGAACAGGCCGAACCCGCTGCCGAAGATCGTGAACTCCTGGTTGATCGAGCCCTTGGCCGGGGTCACCCGCGAGATTGTGGGGGCCGGGGCCACGCGGAAGCGCACCTGCTGGGCGCTGGATTTGGCGCCATGGCTGTTGTTGTCAGTGGCCGTGATGTTGAAAGTGTAGGTCAGGGTGTCGGACACGCTCGGACGGAAGACGTTCAGGCCCGTGCTGGTGTTCAATGCGCCCTGATAGTCCCCGCTGTGGGAGAAGCTGAGCGGCCAGCCCAGACTGTCCCCGCAGAGGAAATCGGGATCGTAGACGTAGCGCGAGAAATAGGTGCTGTCGGTCTGGTTGTTGTTCAGGGTGAAAGGCCCCACGACCTGGATGCTGTCGGGCTTGGCCGCCGCCGGATTGGGGCTGAACACCAGGGCGCTGTCCGGCGGCAGACTGGTGCTGTCGCCGTCCCAGATGGGTGCGCGGTTGGTGTTGCGCACCTTGAGGGCGAAAGTGTCGGCCGCGATCGTGGTGCCGTCGGAAACCATTACCACCAGGGTATCGGCTTTCTCATCGCTGGTGGCCAGGTTGAACGGGATCTGAAGCTTGACCTTGAAACTGGGGATCGCTCCGCCGGTTAGACTGGAGACGGTGTCCGCCAGCAGGGTGTCGACCGTGCCGGCACGGTGGATGAACTGGTTGAACCCGGCTATCGGGCCGGTGGTCGTCCCGCCCTTTGGAACACCCTTGAGGTTGTCGTTCCAGAGCAGGCCGAAAGCGATGGGGTCGTTGCTCTCCCCCTGAAGGCTGTCCTGGTCCTGGGCGTAGAAAGTGAGCACCACGCTGTCACCCTCGAACACGCTGAACAGGGTGTCCTCCACTCCGGCCAGGTAGTTGAAAGCCCGGGTCTGGCTCACACCCAGAGAATCCTTGCGCAGCATGGTGCGCTTGGTAAAGCGCGGCGTGGGGTTGGGCAGCGAGTCGTTGACCATGATGAACAGGCTGTCGATGGCGGTGTCGTTGCCCTGGTTGCTGTCGTCGGTGGCCTTGAAATAGATGACGTAGAGGCTGTCGCGCAGTTCGCCCACACCGACGCCGACCTTGACGGCGCTGCTGCTGGTGTCGCCGGCGGCGCTGGAGGTTTCGGAAGTTGTGCTGCCGTTGGAGATATTGGCATCCACGAAATACCGTCCGCCGTGGATACTGTTGTCCGTGGCGCCGTCACCCTGCACGAAACTGGGGACCCAGCGCAGGCGGTTGCCCACGAAAGTGGCGCCGGCGGGAAGGTTCAGGGCGGTGAAAGTGACGTTGTTGGCCCCGTCGTAGCCGGATGTGCCGTCACCGTTCTGGCTTTTCAGGTTGCGGCCGGTGAAATCCTGATCCGCGGCCTGATCCCCTTTCACCATCTTGTTGTTCGGATCGATGAAACCGGAGATGTTGATCTCCAGGGTGTCACCCTCGTTGATCGCGATGAAACCGTTCATGCCGGTGTAGACCAGGTAGCTTCCGCCGCCGAGATCATCCGGATCGTAACTCGTCGCCAATATGCGCGAGCCGGGCAGGTTGGCCACTGAAGCCCCACCGCTCGTTCCAAAATCCGGATCGGAGCCGTACTCGGTTCCACCCAGGGTCAGACGGCTGCCGCTGGTGTTGCCGCGAGCGACCACGGTTGTATTCTTGTTAAGGATGTCGGTGAAACCCAGGAACCCGCCCACGTTGTTGTTCGAGGTCGGGTAAAAGAAATCGCCTCCGTAGAAAACACGCTTGTTTGTGCTGAAATTCGTGTTGATCAGCGAGGAGGCGTTGCCGTCCGGTGGAGAGATGATTTCGAAAGTGGTCGGCACCGGAGCGGTGTTCTGCGCCAGCAGTCCCAACGGAACCAGGACCAGCGCCAGGGCCGTTAAGGCGATGAGAGGACGGACACGGGACATCATCTGCTCACTCCTTGAGAAGTGGTGGTCTAATCCGTTAAACCGGAACAATTTTTCAGTTTCGAGTCGGGTTATGCTGGTGCAGAGTATGGCAACATGCGTGCCAATAGAGGAATGCCGTGTCCATCCTGTTCAATTACAACCACTTAGACACAACCGAAAAAAGAGAGCAATCTGCCGGCAACAGCATGAGGGTAATTTTTGCCACATTCTATGCCAATTTTAAAGCAAATAACAGGGCATTATTTTCCGCGCCGTGCTTTAAGGAATACCCGGGAGGTCGGACAGGGAAGTTTCGAGGGGTGGGTGCGGATCGGGCGCGGGTGGAGCCAAAAACAAAGCGGCCGGGGGATTGCTCCCCCGGCCGCTCCGCTCTGACTTGAATCCTGCCGTAACCTTACTTCAGCAGGACCATCTTACGGGTGGTGGTGAAGTCACCGGCCTTGATCCGGTAGAAGTAGACACCGGAGGAGACCATGTCACCCTTTTCATCCCGGCCGTTCCACTGGATCACATACTGGCCGGGCTGCTTGACCTCGTTGACCAGGCTGCGGATGAGCTGGCCGCGGAGGTTGTAGACCTTCAGCTCGACACCCACACCCTCGACCTTCGAGTCGGGGATGTCGTAGGAGATGGTGGTCGACGGGTTGAAGGGGTTCGGATAGTTCTGCGCCAGGGCGAACGCCTTGGGCAGAGCGACCCGAGCGGTTTCCTTCTTCTGCGCCGCAACCATTGCGTCGAGGTCGGAGGCCTTGACCACGTTCTGCGGGCTGGCGCCGCTGACCAGGGTGCGGAACGGGATGGAGGCGTTCTGGAAGATCGCGTTCACCAGAATCTCGTTCCCCACGTTCCACGGGAACACTTCACCGTCGGCCGTCTTCTTGAAGTTGGCCAGGTTGATGTCCCAGTAACCCTTCGCATCGGTCACGGCCAGCAGAGGCAGGCTGACTTCATCCTTGTTCTTCAGCTCGACATAGACCAGAGCCTTGGACAGCGGGTTGCCGCTCTCGTCCAGCAGGCGGCCGAACACCGTGTAGGGCAGCCCGGTGCCGACTTTGGCCGAGGTGAAGGTGAACGGCTGGCCGTTGTTGTTGTAGGTGGTGCCGTTGATCACGACCTCGTAATTATACTCGGTCTCGGCCTCCAGCTTCAGCAACTGGACCATCCGCATGGCACCATCCAGCGACTTGCTGTCGAACTCGGCGGTCTGGTTCAGGCTCTCACCGGCCTTGCCGTAGCGCACCAGGGCCTTGCCGTTCACGTCAGTCAGCCAGGACAGCGTGGCGGCCGAGCTGGTGACATCGGTGAGGGTCAGGCCGCGCAGGGTCGCCGAAGCGCCCTCAGGCGCCTTGGTGGCGTTGGCCGTGTTGAGAGTCAGCGACGGCATGTTCTCGGTCAGGTTGTCGAACTTGGCCGAGGCATTGGCCAGCAGCAGGCTCGCCGGGGTGTTCGGGTCCCACTGGCTGGCGGCCGTGATGTTCAGGACATAGCCCTCGCTCACGTCGATGTGGAAATCATCGCCGCCGAAAGCACCGCTGATCGGCTCAATGTAGCCGCTCTCCCAATGCTGATCTTCTTCGTTGTAGCGGAAGATTTCGCTCAGGTTGGCGATGTTGGCCAGCATGATCTTGGCGCTCCAAGCAAAGAACAGATTGGAAGACTGCGCCGGGCGGCTGATCCAGTAGTAAGCCGCATTCTGGAAAGTCTGAACTCCCAGCGAATCGCCGATCAGGCTTCCATTGAGCGTAACATACTGTTCCTGGGTCGTCTTGACGAAGTAACCCTGGAACAGGGCCAGATTGAAGTTTTCCGCGCCGATGAACCCGCGTCCGGTGGTGCCGGTGATGGCCCGGGCGATAGTCTCCTGGGTGCCGGTGGCCGGAACATAACGGGTGATCGAGGGCAGCCCCCCGGCGATGCGATTGAGCAGCGCCTCGGCGTTGGCAGGCTCGCCGACGAACAGCTCCACCGGCAGACCGACCAGGTTCAGACCGACTTTCAGGCGCATGTCATAGTTCACGACCGGGGCCAGACGGATGCCGGTAGCCGTGAAATCGATGCGCTGCGGGGTGCTCGCGCCACGCGTGGTGGTGAACTGCTTGGTTCCGATTTCCGCGCCACCCTCGATGGTGACGATGAGGTAATCACCCTGCTTGTGATGGAACACACGGTCCGGCACATCGAACGTGTCGGTCACGGCGTTGCCCAGGTTGACGAACCAGGAGCTGTCGCTCTGGACGATGGAAGTCAGGGCCAGTGCGGTGTCGGACACATTCTGATAATCCACCACCTTCACCGTGACGATGGAGTTCACCGCCGCACCGGTGCCGGTGTAGGCGTCACCCTCGAC
Source organism: bacterium (assembly GCA_021372515.1). NCBI lineage: Bacteria > bacterium. Next base: position 25,177 of record JAJFUG010000197.1, on the reverse strand, counting down.
CACGAACGTCTCGCCGCTGGCAGACTGCGTCGGCAGGGTCTTGAACTTGAAGCCCTTGATTCCGTTGTTGAAGGTCGGGCTTGTACGATTGATCTTGGCCGGCTTGTACGGGCCGTTGACCCGGCCTGAGGTATCCCCGAAGAAATACCCGTTGCTCATGCCGAGGAAGAAACGGTAGACCTTGTTCGGCACCAGGTCGGTGATCGTGACATAGTGGAGCTGGTCCGTCGAGGTGGTCGCACCGTGGTAAACCTGCGCCGCCGAATTGACCTGGCTCGTAGTGACCTTGAACACAGGATTAAACGGGACTGTCACGCCCGCGTCGTCCAGGTGCAGCGTATCTTCCTCTGTAGCTACCACCACGCTGTCGATACCGGAGAAAGCGGTCTCCCACTTTAACCGCACCGAGGTCGAGCTCAGGTTGGCCAGCTCGAACTGGGTCACTCTGGTGCTGTCATACTCCGAGATGACAAACGGATAGTAAGTCGGCGAATTGAACACAGCCGAATTCACCTGGATCGTATCCGGAATCCATATGTTTCTGGTAATATCCCATTTCGTAACGGGAGCACCGGCGGGCACGGTCAGGTTGATCCGGTCGCGACCCCAGGAATTGATCGTGGCAACCAGGTTCTGAGCCACACCGGAGCTGTTGCGGGCACGGAAAGTGACCTTGCTCGGAGTGGTGCTCTTCTCGTCATACAGACCGAACCCACTGCCGAAGAGGGTGATGTTCTGGCCGGGATAGGCCGTGTACGGGTACACCGAGGCGACCAGAGGTTCCGGGGCCACCCGCAGGATCAGCACCTTGTTGCCGGTCTTCGGGTCCGGAGTGAAGCTGTCCGTGCCCTTAATGGTGAACGGATAGCTCGTGGTGTCGGTGCTCGTCAGCAGCAGCACCATCAGCCCGTTGGGCAGGAACGTGGCGCCCGAGGGCGAACCGACCTGCGAATAGCTGATGCTGTTGCCCAGCGAATCACCGATCAGGACGTCCGGGTCATAGATGTACTTGGTGAAAGTGATCGAATCTGTCCGGCCATTCGCCACAGCGATGGGCAGGAAATCATTGATGCTGTCGGCATCGACTGCGCCCGGATCGAGCGAGTACACCAGGTGGTAAGGTGTAGGCTTGCTGCTGGTGTCCGAATCCCAGATCGGAGCGCGATTCACGTTGGCGATCCTGAACAGCATCGTGTCCGGAACATCGTTGCCTGACGAATCATGCACCTTGACGACGAGAGCGAGAGTATCGCTGGTCGCGGTGTCGCCCACATTGAAGGCCACCTTGAGCCGCACGCGGAAAGAGCCCGGAGTTCCAGGGGTCTTTATCGACACGGTGTCCAGAGCCATCGAATCGATATGGCTGCTCGCGCGGTGGATGAAATTGCTCCAATTGACTACCGAGTAGTCTAGGACGTCGTTGATTTCACCGCGCGCGCTGTCCTGATCCACAGCGTAGTAAGTGATGACGATGCTGTCACCCTCGCTGTAGTGCAGGAGCGAATCAGAGGCGAACTGCACACTGCTCTTGGTATAGGTGCGCAGCAGGCCCTGACGGTTGATGACCTCGCGCTTGGTGATTATGGGCGCGGGGTTGGCGATGGAGTCGTTGACCATAATGAACAGGGAATCCGTACCCACTTTCGACGGAATTCCGTCATCCGTGGCCGTGAACAGGATTACGTACAGACTGTCTTTCAGCTCACCCTTGCCACGTCCAATAAACTGATGATTGGTCGGGTGAACGGTGGCATCCTCACTGACAGTGTCCAGCGCCGTTCTGGTCGCTGTCTCGGAAGCAGTAGCGCCGCTGGAAATGTTGGCGTCGACAAAGAAACGCCCGCCGCGGACGCTGTTGTCCGTGGCGCCGTCGCCCTGAATGAAATTGGGCACCCAGGTGAAAATCCCGCCGTTGAAGTTGGCGCCGGCCGGCAGAGTGGAGGGGACCACGCCATATTTGACGCCGTTGGCCGAATCATTGGACGGGTGCGCCAGATCGAAAGCATATGACATGCTCTTCATGTTGGCGCCGGAGAAATCACTTGCAACACCCTGAGCCGTCACCAGCGTATTATTAGGATCGACATAGCCGGTCAGACGGATAACCAGGGAATCTTCCTCGTTGATCGCGATGAAGCCGTTGGCGCCATGGTAATCCAGAACCCCGGCGGCTCCGCCCGCGTCGTCATCGTCGAAAGCAGCGGCGACACGATCCACATTCGTGGTCGGGTCAATGCCGGGAAGGTTGGCGACCGCAAAAATGTCGACACCTGCGAGAGCACCGGCGATATCACTCGCCGTGCCGCCCAGGGTCAGACGGCTGTCGGTGAGGTTGCCGGTAGCAACAGCCGCCGCTGGCAGGGTGAACCCCAGGAACGGGCTGTTGGCCACGGACGAAGAGGCAAAATCACCACCGTAGAAAATCCGGTGGTTTTTGCCCGTAGCCGTTCCATAACTTGTATTGATCTGGAACGGGAAGTTACCGTCCGCCGGGCTGAGGATTTCAAAGGTTGTCGGCACGGGGGCGGTATTCTGCGCGTACGACTGCACGTATGATAGCGTGATCAGAAAAGTGAGTAAGGTGATTACTCGGGTCACCTTAAGTAAAGCTCTCATTTTTCTCTCCTTGAGAAAAGTTCGTTTACTTCAGATTAGTTCCCCTCCTGGAAACTAGCACTGCTGTTCTGTCACCCCGTATCATAGCAGAATACCATGTCCCCTCCTTTACATATTGTCCTTCAAGCGTTCCCGTCAATTTTGTTCAAATTTGCATGCATCTGGCCAAGTTTGAGCGTAGAAAGGGGCAATACACTACTTCTTTAAATCGGCGCAGGCCCTTCAAACTTTAAAAAAAGTTTGGAAACTCACAGTTTCCGCGGCCTCTGCGTCGAACAAAGTGAATCTTGCAGTCTGAATTTTATGTTTAGGGACAATTTCTCTGGAATTTTTTACCTTATCTTTTCCTCCGGTCTGAAACACCTCACCTGGCCCGACATGGAAGGACAATACAGTCACAACCACTCGCCTCGAGCCCTGAGGCTTTCAGCGGGCGGTTCATCCCCTATCCCGGACACAGGAATCCCCGGGAGTCAAGACTGAACTCAAATACTTGGCCTAAAGAGTTAAATCGGCATCCTGCTTTCAAACTTTAGTTTTGACTTGCTATGGTTCACGGGCCGGGCTTAACCGTTGGACTCCCAGCCTGTAATGGTCAGCAGAATAACCGGTGCGGCGGCTGTTGCTGCACGGAAACGGGCGCTCCTGGCTGAAATCGCACAGAAAATCCCACATCGCATTACAGGGCTTCTGTCGGTCAAAGACCTGCAAGCTCAGCCAGTGGCTGTCCTCACACCTTGTCTGTCCGATCGGCAGCGGAATCCGAGTTGTAATAAGGGCAATTGGCATACCGCCGGAGGCAAAAAGCCGCACCCGTGGTGGGTGCGGCTTCAGATCGGTCCGTTTACGTCAGGCTCTCTCTATTGCAGCATCAGGAACATTATCGTGATGATCTGCCAGGTGCCGACCAGCAGGAAAATCCCGGCGACCCAGAAATCGACGAACTGTTCCGGCGGGATGAGCCACTCCAACTCCTTGCTCGATGAATCGAGCAGCTCATCGAAAGAGTGACTCTCTTCCGAGGTTTCCTCTTCCGTTCCCATCAAATCCATGCTTGTCAGGTCGGCCATGGTGCTGTCCCTGTAAATTGATCGCTATATTAAGTTAAAGCCGGCCGGACCGACTTTCAAGTCCTGCCGGAGCATTTTACCGGCCCCGCTGCCCGCTGGTCAGCCAGGCCCCGTTCTGGACCGGACGGGCCGCCGGATTGGTCCGCGCGCGGGGCTCCGGACGGCTTTTCGGCTGGGACGGCCGGCCCTGCAGGCGGATAAACTGCAACACCTGGATGCAGAACACACCCAGAAGCAGAAAGAGAACCGACAGGACCAGGGCTTTCTGAAGGTGATAGTACGGAACGTGCGAGAACAAGAGCCAGCCCGCGAAAGTGGCGCTCAGCAGGAAGCAGAATATGGCCAGCGCCGCCAGCAGGATCTGCACGATACTGTCGTGGCCGATCCTTAACGCCGATTTGCTCAGATGCCTGCGCCCACGGCGAAACAGGACATAGAACAGGTAGAACAACGACGGCAGGCACGACATACCGATGACAAGCAGCAGCTTGTTTCCCATGAGAAATCCCTTTCTCCCTGAGATCATCCCTGATTGATTCCCGGAACGCACCGGCCGGAACTGTAGTTCCAGGAGGGTGGGGTGACTGTGCCAGACCAGTCAGCGCGCTCCACCGGCGCCCTTGCGGTCCCGCCCGGCCGCATCCTGCGGCTCGGCAGTCCAGGCACCGGTTCCTTATGATAGAATCGGAATGCAGAGTGGTGGGCTTTAATTTTTCGGGGAAACATCCGCCCCGCGGCCCCGGCGTTCCAGGACCCGTGAGGGAGGATTCTGCATTGCAGCGTCACAGCGGCGGTAGATTTCACTTGCCTTGTCACGGCGTCCCGACTGCCAGAGAGCATCCGCCAGGCCGAGAAGGGCCTCGGAGGCGCCGGGCCGCGCCTTGAGCACCCATTCGAACACGCTTGCAGCCTCGACGCCGCGCCCCAGGTCGAGCAGCGCCAGTCCGCGGGCCAGCTCGACATCCAGGCGGCTCCCCTCCAGCGCCAGGGCCCGGTCATAACACTGGAGGGCCTGAGCCGGACGGCCCTGCTTGCGGGCCACGTTGCCCAGGTTGAACAGGGCGTCCGGGTAGCGCGGATCGAGTTCCAGGGCGCGGCTGTACTCGCTCTGGGCAGCCTGAAGGCTGTCGAGGGCTTCCAGCGCCACGCCCACGTTGTTGCAGGCCGCGGCCGTGGGGTGGGCCGAGCTGTCGCGCAGCGCCCGGAAAAGGTCCAGCGCCCGGGTGTACCGGCCGGAGGCATAGCAGCCCGCGGCCAGACGCTCCAGCCGTTCGGCATCGAGATAACGCACCGGCAAGGCCCCGTAGAGAATGGCCGCGGCGCTCCAGTCACCGCTGGCGAACAGACGGTCCGCCTCGCGGATGGCTATCCCGCGGACATCCCGGTCGTCGCTCGCCCTCCCGGCCAGGGCCGCCAGGCTGTCCAGGCGTCCCAGGCCGCGCCAGGCCTCGGCCAGAAGCTCCGGCTTGCCCATCGTTTCCCCGTACAGCTCCACGCTGCGCCGGAAAGCCTGACGTGCGGCCAGGCTGTCGCCCCGTCGCTCGTAGATCTGGCCGCTGTACAGGGTGGCGCGCAGATGTTCCTTGAAACTGTTCACCACGCGGAACGCATCCAGCGCTTCATCGTCACGGCCCAGCTGCATATATGTTGCGCCCAGGCCATAGAAATTGAACTGGAAATTCGGGTAGGTGCGCGCCGCCGAGCCCCACAGGCTGACCCCATCCCGCCAGGCGCGGCAGCGCGCCGTGGAAAGCACGGTCAGGGCGGCCAACACAAGGGCTCCGGCGGCAACCAGAATGCGGCGCCGGGCCGGAGAACTCTGCTCCAAACGGCGCAGCAGCACCAGCCCGGCCAGCACCGCCCCGAAAGAGGGCAGGTAGAGGTAGCGGTCGGCCATGAAGATGCTGATCGGCAGAAGGCCCGAAACAGGCAGCAGGGTGAGAAGGAAAAACGCCAGCCCGAAAGAGACCATGCGCTCGCCGCGCCTCACGGACAACCACAGGCCCCAGAACAGGGCGGTATCCAGAGCCAGGTAGGCCGCCAGGCGCCAGTCGTACCGACCGGAGAAAAACGGCGGCGGGTAGCTGTTGCATAGGTTGACCGGCAGAAAGACGATCCTGACGTACTTGGCCAGCACCGAGGCCAGGCTTAGGATGTGCACCCGCAGGCTGTCCTGCAGAAAGCTGCCGGTGAACGCGGTGCTGCGGAACACGTAGTAGAGGCCGGCCAGGGCCACCGGCGCGGCGAACGGGGCCAGCCGGGCCATGCGACGCAGCAGGCCGCAGTGGCGCTCACCCTCTGCGGCGCCGGGGTTCAGGAGCTCGAACACAGCCAGGGCCAGCGGCAGCGCCGCCGCCGTGGGCTTGGACAGAAGGCCCAGCAAAAAGAAAAGCAGGGCCAGGGCGTACCAGAGCCGGCTGTGCCCTGCCTCGCGGCTGCGCAGCCAGGCGTGGAAACTCAGAAAGCAGAACAGTCCGCAGAGCAGTTCCTTGTTCGCAACGACCCAGGCCACCGCCTCCACGTGCACCGGGTGTACGGCGAAAAGCAGCGTGCCGGCCCAGGCGTACAGGTCGCGGGTGCGGGGAGCCTCGAATCCGGGAGTCAGGCCCAGCAGGCGGCGCAGCAGCACGAACACCGCGGCCAGATTCAGCCCGTAGAACAGCAGGTTGAACAGGTGGAAGCCGAACGGTCCGGCGCCCTGCAGACGCCAGACCAGCGCGAAGGCCAGGTCGCGCAAGGGCTGGTAGGCGCCGCCCTCGTGAAGGCTGAAAATGCGCTTTACCCCGTCCCAGGAGAGCTCGCGCAAGTGACGCCATTCCGGGCGGTTCACCAGGGCGTCATCGTAGTTCACCATGCCGAAACCCAGGCTTTGCGCGTAGACCGCCAGGACCGCAGCCACGGTCAGTCCCAGGAGCAGAAGTCCCGCGGCCCCGCCCGGGAAACGTTCCATGAGGCTACTGCGACCACCCGGCTCCCTATGAACAGGTTGTCCGCTCACTTGGCTCTCTCAGTCGCGAGCTTTTCCAGGCGCGCCGCGCAGGCGGCAGCCGCCGCGCTGTCACCCGCGGCGAGGCAGGCGCGTCCCAAGGCCATGACCACCGCCGGGTCGGCGCAGCCGCTCAGGCTGTCGGCCCGCGCGTAGAGCACGCGCGCCGAATCGGTCCGGCCCAGCTTGAGCAGCACGTTTCCCCGGTTGAACAGGGCATCCGCGTACAGGCTGTCCAGGGCCGCGGCCCTGGCGTAAAGCGTGTCGGCCAGTGACAGATCGCCCCGGTTCTCGGCTGCCACGGCAAGGTTGTTCCAGCCGCGGGCCAGAGCCGGCTGGAGCTGCACCACCCGCCGGAAATACCCCTCCGCCCGCGTATAGTCTCCGTCCCCGAAACTGCGCGCCCCCAGGAATTCCAGGCCGTCCACATCCAGGCGGCCCGGGTCCAGCGCACGATAGATATCCAAGGCCTCCCCTGCCCGTCCGCTGAGCGCGCACAGGCGGGCGCGTGCCAGACGGGCTTCAGTCGCTTCCGGATCGTGGCTCAGGATCCGCTCAAGAAGGCTGTCCGCCCGTCTGTAGTCGCCCTCGCGGATCAGAAGGCGGGCCAGGGGGACGTTCAGTCCGGGGTCCTGCGGGGCCAGTTTCACTCCCAGCTCAAGAAAAGCGCGCGCCTCGCGCAACCGTCCCTGATGCGCCAAGGCCACCGCCGAGCCGCCGAGTGCGGCCAGGTTGGGCGGGTTCTGCCGCAGAAGCGGGGCGAAAGCGCGCAGGGCCTGCTCATCCTGCCCCTGCTGCAGGTACGAGTTCCCGAGCATGACATGCCCCAGGGGCATCTGCGGGTACAGGGCCGCCACCCGTCCCCACAGCGCGGGGCCGTCCTTCCAGTACCCCACCTGCACGAAACACAGTCCGGCCAGGACCAGCGCCGCGCTGGTCCCCGCCCCGGCCAGGGCCGCTCTCCAGCGGCCGGCGTTCTGGTACAGCCGGGCGAAAGCCCAGCCCGCCAGGGCCGAGAACGCGTATGAAGAAAGGTAGTAATAGCGGTCGGCGCGCTCGATGCGGATGGGCACCAGGTTCATATTGGGCAGCAGGGCCAGGGCGAACCAGGCCAGGAAAAAGCCCCAGGGCCGCCGCTGCCGCGCGGCCTGCGCTGTCACACCGAGCAGGGCTGCGGAAACGCCCAGACTGGCCCAGAGACGGAAATCGGCCGCGCCCCGGAAATCGAACGCCGGGTAGCGGTGGACCAGATTCAGGGGCAGGACCAGCTTGAGCGCCGAAAAGGCAAGCGCCCCGGCCGCCCGCGCCAGTCGCCCGGACAGGCCGCCCTCGGTCAGCACCGCTCCGGTGCGCGCCGTGGTGCCGATGAAATACAGCCCCGCCGCCACTGCCGGCAGCAGAAGGAGCGCGTAGAAAACCAGTGTCCCACCCCGGCGGCGTCCCGAGAGGCTCTCCGGCCGGAAGAACCGGTCGTAGGCGGCCAGGACGAGCGGCAGGCTGACCGCCGAGGGTTTCGAGCCCAGGGCCAGGCCGTAGCAGACCAGGCAGAGCAGCCTCTCCCACCCTGCGGGCCACTCGGAGCGAGTGTAGAAATAGAGGCAGGCGATGAAGAAAAATCCGACCAGGACATCTTTCTGGCCCAAGGTCCAAGCCACTACCTCGGTGTGAGAGGGGTGCAGGGCGAACACCAGGCTCCCGGTCAGGGCCGCCAGGGCGGCGGTGCCGGCGCTCAGGCCGAACCTCTCCCGCGCGAACAGCCGCCGCAGAAAGGCATACAGCAGGGTCACGCTCCCCAGGAACAGGCCGACAGAGAAAACGTGATACGGCGCCCAGCCCCAGGCCCTCGGCAGCACTCCCAGCAGGGCCGTGGCCAGCTCGCGCACCGGTTGCCAAGTGGTCCCGCCGGCAGGGAAAAAGAACCGGACGACCTGTGCCAAGCTCAGCCCGTCGGCGAAAAGCTCGCGCCGCGCCAGGGCGTCGTCCCAGTTCACCAGTCCGTAGTTAATCCCGCGCAGGTAGACCGCCAGAGCCGCGGCCAGCAAGGCCCACAGCCAGCGGTCCCAGGCTGGGGACGGGTCAGGATTGTCTGTTTTCGGTTCGCTCGTCATGCCATTCAGCCTCAGGGTGTGGTTGTTTTCTGCTCCAGCCACCCGTTCAGCCTGGCGCGCAGGTCAGCCAGGGCGGGCGTGTCGCCGCAGAGGGCCAGGGCGCGGGCCAGGCTGGCACGGGCGGCCTGTTCGTGGCCGCGCTCGCGCAGGTAGAGGCCCAGGTTGACCCAGCCCTCGATGAAGGAGGGGTCGGCGCTCAGGCAGCGGCGCCAGGCATCGAGGGCCTGGCTCTCCTGCCCTCCGGCGGCCAGGGCCAGGGCCAGGTAATTCAGCACGCGCAAGCTGTCCGCCCCGGGGGCGCCGAGCGCCCGCTCGAAACAAGAGGACGCCTGCGCGAAATCACCGCTCCGCTGCCAGGCCGAGCCGAGCAGAACCAGGCTCTGCCAGGACTGAGGATCATCACGCAGGGCGCGCTCCAGGCTGGCGCGGGCCTTTTCGGTCTGCCCCTGCACGAGCTGAAGGTTGCCCAGGAGCTGCAGGCAGCGGCTGTCGAAGCCGCTCTCGTTCTGCCCCAGCTCCAGCAGCTCCACTGCCAGGCCGGCCCGTCCCAGACCATCCAGGGTCCGTCCCAGGTCGAGCCAGGCCGCGGCGTTGATCTGGCCGGGCCAGGTGCGGGCCACGCTTTCGATCTCCTCCAGGGCCGGCCCGCTGCGCCCCTGGGCCAGCCAAAGCTTGGCCCGGTTGTAGCGCGCCTGCCACTCCCATTTGTCTTTCAGCTCCAGGGCGCGCCCGAAAGCGTCCAGGGCCAGGGAATCCTGTCCCCGCGCGGCGTAGCTGTTGGCCAGGTTGACCCAGACCGCCCCGCGGTCCGGGCGCAGGACTGCAGCCCGTTCGAGCGCCTCCAGCGCCCCGGCCGAATCGCCCTCGGCGCGCAGCACCGCCCCCAGGTTGCCCCAGGCGTCCCCGTTGGCGGGATTGATTTTCAGGCTACGTCGGTAGAGGCTGTCCGCGGCCGCCAGGTTGCCTACTTTCAGGTAGGCCTCGGCCAGGTTACTGGCCGCCAGGTCGTGGCCCGGATAGACCTGCAGCACCCGGCTCCAGAGGCTGACCGGGCCGCGCCAGTCGAGCTGACGGCGCAGGCTGACCGCGCCCAGGCCCAGAAGGACAATCCCAGCGGACAGGATCGCGGCCAGGGCCGGCCCTCTCCCCTTGCCCTCGACCCAGGCGAAGACCTGCATCGCGGCCAGGCCCAGCGCCAGGCTCAGCCCCAGCGAGGGCAGGAACAGGTAGCGGTCGGCCATCAGGGTGCTGGTGGGCGCCAGGCCCGAGGTGGGAAGAAGAGTCAGTCCGGCGAACAGAAGGCCGAACCCGGCCAGACGGCTGGCCTTGCCGGAGGCGCGAAGGACCAGCCAGGCGAAAACCGCCACAGCCAGCGCGCCCAGGCCGCCGCCCGCCCAGGGCGGCGAGAGCGGCACGCTCAACGGGTAGCGGCAGCAGATATTCACCGGCAGGAAAAATTTGGCCAGGTACGCGGCCCAGAGCGACGGGAGCATGACCAGGCGTGCAACGAGCGGGGTCTGCGCGGCCGAGGCGTGCGTGACCGTGGACAGGAAAAGCACCTGCAGGGCCACGGCCAGCATGGGCAGGAAAAACGCTCCCGCAGCCAGTAAACGCTTGCTGGCCGAGGGCGCCGTCTCCGCCGGAGGCGGCAACATGAACTCCGCGGCCAGAATCAGCGGCGGGAGCGCCACGGCCAGGGGCTGGCTGGCCAGGGCGCAGACAAAAAGGCCGAAAGCGGCGGCCAGGCTGGACAGTTTCCCATTGGCCCGGAAACGCAGCCAGCTCAGCAGCGCCCCCAGGAAAAACACGGCCAGCAGGCTGAATTTGCCCCCCTGCAGCCAGGAGACAGCCTCCACGTGCAGCGGGTGGACCGCGAAAAGAGCGGCGGCTGACAGGGCCACCCACCCGGCCCGGCGCTCTTCCAGTTGTTCCGGGAACAGGGAGCACAGGTGTCGCACGGTCAGGTAGAACAGAAAAACGGTCAGGCTGTAGAGCAGCATATTGAGAACAAGGTAGCCCTCCGGCCGCAGGCCGTCCGCCGCATAGACCAGGGCGAAAGCCAGGCTGCGCATCGGCTGCCAGGTGAGTGTCCCCCCGGCGCGGGGCAGGAAAAGACGGGCCAGGTCGGCGGGCGCCAGAGAGCGGATGGAGGGGTCGTTCAGGATGATACCGTCGTCCCAGCCCACGTAGCCGTTGCCCAGGGAGGGCAGATACAGCAGCAGCGGGAGCAGAATAACGGTCAATACGTTGAGGAGCCTGGCTTTATCGCTCATCGGCTGGTGCATCCGGACGGGTCTGAGCCGCGCTGAGGTCGAGCAAAACAGGGTCCAGCGGACCCCGGGGATCGCCACGCCCCGGCTGCTGCAAGAATCAGGCCCTTCACCGCTCGCGTCAGTTCAGGCTGCTGCGCAGTTTCTCGCCGAACTCGGCCGCCCGCCGGCGCAACGAGTCGGCGCTACGGCCCGACTGCGGCCCGGCGACAAACCCGGCCAGGCTCTCGCGCAGACCCTCGGCGGACGGCAACCTCGATTCCAGGCCGAAATCCCGCGCCGTGGCCAGCAGGTCATCCAGGTAGGTGACCGCCAGTCGCACCTCGCGCCGTCCCGTGGGGCCCGACAGCTCGGTAAGGTTGTGGCTCAGCACCTCGAGGGTGATGTCGGACAGCTCGCGGAAATAGTTGAGCACCTCGGCGGGCGGCTCGGGCAACCACTCCGCGACTGGAATTTCGTTCAGCTCCGGCTCCGGGAGCGCTGTCTCCGTCCGGAGGCTTTTCTCCGGCGCCGGGGCGGGTTTCACGGGCTTGGGGGCCGGCACAGGCGTCTTGGATGCGCCTGGGTTCACCGTCTCGGGACCGATTATCACTTTCGGCCTGTCTGTCGCGGCAGGGTGCGCGGCTGCGGTCGGCGCGGGACGGACCGGGAGTGCTTCGGCTGGACGTCTGGCCTCGGCCCTGGGAGCCGCAGCTTTCGGCGCTGACGGCTGTGCGGCTGGAGAAACTTTCGGGAGGGGGAATTTTTCCGCCGCCGGAGCGGTATTTTTTTCGCCTGCGAAAAGCCCGATCTGGGCGTTCCGGAACGGATTTTCCTCGGGCTTGCGCGCCGCCGGGCGGTGGACCGGGCTGTCCGGGCGCGCCTTTCCGGCCGGTTCGGCGCCGCCTCCGGCCAGGGGCTGGACCATCAGGCGAGTCACCTGGTCGAACCACTCATCCACCGAGCTGGTAATATCGGCCCTGGCCCCGTCCGCGGAGGTATCCTGCCTCGCCGGAGCGCCACGCCCGGGCGTCTCCGTTCTGTCCATAGTCTGCGCACGGGGAGCTTTCTCGCTCCAGCCCATCGACTCCTCTTTCAGCCTGTCGGCCAGCGGGGCGACTTTTTCGATCAGCCGGCGGCAAGCCTCCAGGCAGGCGATACTGGCCGTACCCGAGACCAGGCGCGACATCTCCTGGCTGAGGTCATCCAGCAGCATCCGCTCCTCGAGCGAGACCTTGCGGCCGAGCAGGGCCAGGGAGGACAGGATGGAAAAGGCCAGCTCGAACATCTCGCTGAACGGCCCCACCGGGAAACTGTCATCCCCGCGCCAGAGGGTGCGCCAGGTGCGGTTGAGGTCCCGGAGCAGGATTATCGCGGCCGGGTCGGGCTCCGGACGGGACATCTCCAGGGCCAGCATCTGGAGGACCTTTTCCCCCTCGACCTTGAAATAGAGGCTTTTCTCCTCAGCGGTCAGCGCCTGGCCGGAAAGCGGGGAATCCGCGGAGCGCGGCTGGGTGCGACGCTCAAGCGGCGAGGTGTCGATCTCCAGGTTGCGGCTGAACTGGGGTTTATCCTTTTCGCTCACCGGGCTCTCCTTTGACCGGGGCCTGACGCCCCGGATTGTCTTCTTTTTTTGTTACACCGGCAACAGCCGGAATGTTGTCATTCTGTTTCCTCATCCGGCCGCAAGGCGACATTGTCGATCAGGCGGGTGCGCCCGAGGAACAGGGCCGCGGCGATGTAGCGGCAGTCGCCGGCCCGGCTCACTTTCTGCATCGCGCTGTCCACGGCGGTCAGGTAGTCGATCCGCCCGCCGGTGGCGGCCTCGATCCCGCTGCGGGCCCCGGCCAGCAGGGGCTCCAGGTCGTCGCCGGCCCTGGCCTGACGGACCCGCCCGGCCAGGGCGGCCAGGCCGCGCTGGAGGTGCGGCGCACGGGCGCGCTCCTCAGGGGCCAGGAAGACATTGCGCGAGCTGAGCGCCAGCCCGTCCGCCTCCCGCACTATGGGCGCTCCCACGATCCTCACCCGCATGTCCAGGTCGCGCGCCATGCGGCGCAGCACGGTGAGCTGCTGCAAGTCCTTGCGGCCGAACACGGCCACGTCCGGGTCCACGATACCGAAAAGCTTGGCGACTACTGTAGCGACGCCCCGGAAATGGCCCGGTCGGCTGGCCCCGCACAGCCCGGCGCTGACCGACTCCTCGTTCACATAGGTCGAGGCGTCCGGGGCGTACATCTCGCCCACCGGCGGGGCGAACAACAGGTCGGCCCCGGCGCTCCCTGCCAGTGCGGTGTCGCGCTCCAGGTCGCGCGGGTAGCGCTCGAAATCCTCGCCCGGACCGAACTGGGTCGGGTTGACAAACAGGCTCACCACGGTGAACCCGGCCAGCTCACGGCTCAGGCGAATGAGGCTCAGGTGGCCCGCGTGCAGGTAGCCCATGGTGGGGACCAGGCCCACGCCCAGCCCGCGGCTGCGGGCCGCGGCCACAGCCTGACGGACCTTCTGTTTGGTGTCGACTGTAATCATGCCCTCACTGCCTCTGTCCCGCCTGCGGCCTGTATTGCGGCCAGCGGCGCAGGAACTGTGGGTCGAGTGTGGAAATAAGCTCCAGGAAAAACGGACGGTTCCAGACCTCCGGGTGCGGCAGGGTCAACGTTTCCCCGCTCCGGACCAGGTCACCGTAGAACAAAATGTCCAGGTCGATCGTGCGCGGGCCCCAGCGCACGCGCCGCTGCCGGCCGAGCCGCAACTCCACGGCCAGAAGGCCGCTCAAAAGCCGCTCCGGCCCGGTCTCACAGCTCAGCCGCAGCACCCGGTTGACAAAATCGGGCTGGGTGGTCAGGCCCACCGGCTTCGTGCGTCGAAGCGGCGAGCGGCCGGTCAGTCTCACCCCGGGCATTGCCGCCACCAGCGCCGTGGCGCGGCGGATATAGCCCCAACTGTCACCCAGGTTCGAGCCCAGGCTGACAAACACGCACTCCTCGGACACTGACCACTCCCCTACTCCGTGGCCCCCTCGACCGGACGCGAGCTGCGGGTCAGCTCCACCTCGGCGCACTGGATGAACCCCTTGACCGGCACGCGCGGCTTGCGGCAGCGCACGGTGACCCGGTTGACCGGGAACTCCTCCAGCGTGCGGCGGGCGATCTCTCCGGCCAGACGCTCCATCAGGTTGAAACTGCTTTTCTCCATTATTTCTTTCACCATGGAGAACAGCAGCGGGTAGTTGACCGTGTCGGCCAGACGGTCGGACCAGGAGGCCTGGGTCAGGTCGAGCCAGCAATCGAGGTCGATCTCGAACAACTGGCCGACATCCCGCTCGAAGGAGTGGATGCCGGAATGGGAGTAGAACTGCATGCCGCGCAGGGTCAGACGGTCCATGGGAGTCGCCCTCCGGCTGACTGGAAAGTTAATTATACTGAATGCTTTATACCTATGTATATTTTAAACGGGCGACGCGTCCCTGTCAACGGATACGTGGCTGTCTGGAGCAAAGATTCTACAAAGTACACTTTTCTAACACAATTCGGGGAAATGGAATCCGGAGGATTTGCCGCGAGGGACATTCCGGCGATGAGCAGGTAATCGGCTGGGCCGTTTTGACGTCGGGGGACGTTGCACCGTGCCAGTTTTACACACACTGACGCTTGGGTGGCCAATCGCCGTTACAATGATGAATTTGAATTTTTCTTGGATAAATCCCCCCCTACCCCAGTAATGTCCGGTTAGGAAAATGCATCGCGGAATCGACAGGCAACTACTTTCTTGTCCTTTTCCGGCTTGTGGAAAAGGACCAAAAGACGCTTCGGGGCCGTAAACTCGCATTAGCCATGGCTTTTCTTCTGCCCGCGCTGTGCGCGGCGCCCCTCTGCACGCTGCCAGTGTTGCGGGGTGACGCTGACGCTGATTGCCCGCCCGGCTTCGGGGGCTTTATCTGCCTCCGCTGTGCACGGGGAGTATACTCCGCTTCTCGTACGCGGCTCGGACAGTACGGCCCCGGACGGTCCTGCGGGCCGCCTGGGAACAAGGCCCGGAAACAGAAGCTATTCCCGAAGGCAGTCAGGCCGCCGCAGACCTGGATACGCGCTGTGCCGTAAACGGCCGCATTTCCCCCGCAGGGGCGCGGCTTGCCGTGCCCGCCTATCTTTTTTCGCTCCTCCCTGCAACTTCCTAACCGGACATTACTGCCCCTACCCCCTGCTAAGGGGAAACAAAAGCCCGGGCTAACACCTCCCCCTGCTTTGGAAAAGGGGGATTGCGGGGGGTTTAATACATGAAAAAGGGCACGGCCGACCGCGCCCCTGCAAATGCCGTAGACAGCAGAAGATTGGAGATTAAACGCACGGCCCCGCCTCTCGCCCGACATATTCTGCCGCACAAAACAAAAAGGGGCCGCCCTTTCGGACAGCCCCTCTTATACTCGCTCTCATGAAACTCCGCTCAGTTTTCGGCCGGCGGATAAACCGAGACCTTTTTCTTGTCCCGGGTCTTGTGCTCGAATGTCACCACACCGTCCACCAAGGCGAAAATCGTGTGGTCACGCCCCAGGCCGACGTTCAGGCCTGGATGGATCCTGGTGCCGCGCTGACGGATGATGATCGTGCCGGCGCTGACTTTCTCGCCGCCGTAAGCTTTCACACCCAGGCGTTTGCTCTGGCTGTCGCGCCCGTTCCGGGAGCTCCCCACGCCCTTTTTATGCGCCATCTGTGACTCCTTGCGTCAATTCGGTTTCAGTCGGAAGGGCCTGTGATTCACTCGGCCGGAGCGGGGGTTTCGCCCTCGGACGCCTCGGCGCTCTTGCGACGGCTGCGGCGGGGCTTGGCCTCGCCAGCTTCGGCCGTTTCGACCTCAGCCGACTGGGCCTCCTTCGGCTCCTCGACCGCGGCGGCAGCACCCTGCTCCATGATTGCATCGATCAGCAGCTCGGTGTAACCCTGACGGTGACCGATGGTGCGACGGTAATTCTTGCGGCGCTTGTACTTGATGATACGGATTTTCGCCGCACGGCCGTGACGCACCACATGCGCCTCGGCGTAAGCGCCCTCGACAAACGGAGCGCCCACGGCGACAGTGTCGCCGTGGCTGAGCAGCAGGATCGAGTCCAGGCGCACTGTATCGCCGACCGCGGCTTTCAGGGTCGGCACCCTGACCTTCGAATTCTGCTCGATTTTAAACTGTTTGCCACCACTTTTGGCTATCGCGTACATCGAGAAAAGGGCTCCTTTTACCCGCGTTTCAGTATTCCGGGGACCTGTTATTTTCATAAAAATTAAAAATAAAGGCCCTTCCGAGACCTGTCAACATAATTTTCTCAGTTGACATTGATCTGTTTTTGAGAAGGCAGCGAGTAAACCGAGATGGCATCCATCTGCATCATCGGGTCATCCCGCAGCTTGAGCTCTATGCCGGTCTGCTGCTCCAGCAGGTGCATCACCTCCTGCTCCTTTTCCATCAGATGCAGGGCCACCACCGGGTGAATCCGCACCAGCAACTGTTTCTCGCCCCCCTCGGCGCTCACCTTGCGCACCACGCGCTCGATCTCGGTGGCGATCACCTCCGGGGTGAATATCCGTCCGCGGCCCTCACAGGTCGGGCAGGGCTCGCTCAGGCTATGATAGAGGCTGGAGCGCACCCGCTGACGGCTCATCTCGATCAGGCCCAACTGGCTGACATCGAAAGCCTTGGTCTTGGCCCGGTCGTACTTCAGCCAGCGCCGCAGCTCATCCAGTACGGCCTGACGGTTGGTCTTGCTCTCCATGTCGATGAAGTCGCAGACAATGATCCCGCCCAGGTCGCGCAGGCGCACCTGGCGCGCGATCTCGCGGGCCGCCTCGATGTTGGTCCGCAGGATGGTCTCCTCCTGGTCCTTCTCCCCGGTGTAGCGCCCGGTGTTGACATCGATTGAGACCAGGGCCTCGGTCTGCTCGATCACGATGTAGCCGCCCTTTTTCAGCCAGACCCGCCGGTTGAATATTTTCCGCACCTCGTCATCCAGGTTCGAGTGCGTAAAGAGAGGCACCGCGCTGGTGTAAAGCTGGATACGGTCGGTGAGCCCCGGGGCGATGATCTTGAGGTAGCTCTTGACCTGCTTGAACTCCTCCTTGTCGTCGATCACCAGAGAGTCCACGCGCTCGTTGAAAATGTCGCGCAGCAGGCCGCTGATAAGCTTGGTCTCGCGGTAGACCAGGGCCGGGGCCTCGCTCTGGCTGGCCTGACGGCGCACCTTGCGCCAGAGGCTCTTGAGCTGCTCGTACTCGTTGCGGAAATCCTCCTCGCGCGTGTCCTCGGCCGCGGTGCGCACAATTACGCCCTCGCGCTTGGTGATGATCTTGCGCACCAGGTCCTTGATCCGATTGCGCTCGGCCTGGTTGTCGATCTTGCGCGAGATGCCCAGGCGGCTCTCGAACGGCGCGTAGACCAGAAGCCGTCCCGGGATCGAGACCTCGGTGGTCACCCGGGGGCCCTTGGTGCCGATCGGCTCCTTGGTCACCTGGACCAGGATCTGCTGACCCTCTTTCAACTGGTCCTGGATGGCCTGGATTTTCTTGCGACGGCGTCCGCCGCGCTCCTCCTCCGGCTCGTCCTCGTCCAGCTCGTACTCGAACAGGTCATCGCCGATATCGCTGACGTGCAGGAAAGCCTGCTTGGGCAGGCCGATGTCGACGAACGCGGCCTGCATGCCGGGCAGCACCTTGCGCACGATGGCGTTGTAGATGTCGCCCACCATGCGCTTGTCGCTGTCGCTGTCGATCAGCAGTTCGGCCAGACGGCCGTCCTCGAGGATAGCGGCGCGGGTCTGTTTCAGACCCACGGAAATAATGATGTCACGCTTGATGCTTTTGGGTCCTTGCTGGTTTCCCATAAATGTATTCCTGAATCCTTCCTTCTTGAACCTCAGGCGGCCGCGCCTCAGCCCTTGGCCGGGCAGCACTTGCCGCTTCCGGGATTTATGTTCGCAAAAACACTCCCGGATCAATTTAACACAGTTTTCACCGCGCCGTCAAACTCATCTTCCGATTTCCACGAATCAGAAATCCAGAGGTTGGCTCCGGCGTGGGTCCGCGCAGAAAGCGGTCTCCTTGCGGATGCACCAGGCGGCCGCTGTCTCGGGGCCGCATCCATGCACATACTGCAAGAACCGGTCCGCGCGGCAGGCAGCCTCGCCCTGCAGGTCGAGGCGGAAATCAAGCCGCACTCCACCACCGGCCTCAGTCTCCACGCTCACTGTCCCGAGCGCGGCGCGCAGGTCCAGGCGGTGCGCCTTTTCCTTGCGGTCGGTGTACTCCAGCACCCCCCCCTCGTCGAGGAGCGCCTGACGCCGGGCCGCGATGAACGCCTCCCAGTCGTCGCTCCCGGAGGGTGCCTCTCCGCTTTCGAGGCGCGCGCTCCAGAGCGCGGCGACAATGTCCTGAGCCAGGGGCGGCAGCACTCCGGCGGGCATGGCCTTCAGCTCCAGCAGCTCGAACCCGCCCAGCGGCGCTGCGGCACGCTCCAGGGCGGCCCGCAGCTCGCTTTCGGCCAGGGGCAGGGTCTCCAGGTCGAAATACTCGGCCCGGCTCTCCAGGCCCAGCGGCAGCGGCGGCGAGAAAGAAAGCCGCATGCGCGGTGTGAACCCGCCGCTGTAGAGCACCGAAGTCCCGGAGCGCCGCAGCAGAAACTCGATGTTGCGCACCATGTCCAGGTGGCCGGTGTAGCGCAGGCGGCCCAGCTTGGCGTAGCGCACCCGCCAGAGACGGCGGTCGGTCTCGGGAGTGAGGAGGTTGATCCGCGGCGGTGCGACATCGGACTTGCCCTCCCTGTCCTCCGGGGCTTTCTCCACACTGCGCAGGCTACGGCAGAGAGAGGCTTCCTCGGCCCCGCACAGGTGGCAGCGGCCCTCCCGGCAGTCGGTCACGTTCTCGGCCCGGAAAGCCGCCTCGCGCTGGGAGGCGAGGAACTCTCCGCTCACCGGCTGGCGCACGAAAGCCCAGGGCAGCGGCGCACCCGGCTCCCGGGAGGCCATGAACTCGGCCGGGTCGAGGCCGCAGGCCTCGAACGCGGCCAGCCAGCGTTTCCAGCTGAAATACTCCCACCAGCCGTCGAACTGCGCCCCGCTACGCCAGGCGGCCAGGATTACAGCGGCCAGGCGACGGTCTCCGCGGGCCAGGACGCCCTCCAGGGCGCTGGACTCCGGCTCGTGGTACTTCACCTGCACGTTCCTGGAGCGCACCTGGCGACGGATACGCTCGATTTTCTCCCGGGTCGCCTCGGGACGGTCCTGGGCCTCCCATTGGAAGGGGGTTCCTGGCTTGGGCACGAAAGGAGAAACGGTGATGTTCACGCTGCGTCGCCCGGGCAGGCCGCGTCCCAGGGAGGCGATCCGGTTGATCAGGCGCGCGATCTCATCTATGTCCGCCGCGGTCTCGGTGGGCAGGCCGACCATGAAATACAGCTTGACCAGGTTCCAGCCGCGGCGGTAGGCCTCCTCGACCAGATGGACCAGGTCCTCCTCCTCCACCTTCTTGCCGATCACCCGGCGCAGCCTCTCGCTGCCGGCCTCCACGGCAAAGGTGAGCCCGCTTTTCTTGCCCTGCTCCAGCTCCTCCAGCAGCGGCAGGATACGGCTGTCCACCCGCAGTGAGGGGAAGGAAAGACGCACGCCCGCGGCGCGGGTCTCGGGCAGCAGCCGGGTCACCAGCTCGGTGATCGCTGGATGGTCGGCCGCAGAGAGCGACAGAAGGGTGACCGAATCCCAGCCCGCCTCGCGGATGCCGCGCCGAACCGCCTCCACTATGCTTTCCACGTCGCGCACGCGCACCGGACGGTAGAACATCCCGGCCTGGCAGAACCGGCAGCCGCAGGTGCAACCGCGCATGATCTCCACTGCCAGATGGTGCTGGCTCAGCTCGATCAGCGGCGCCGGGAACGGCCCCGGAGCGGCCTCAGGCTCCAAGGCATGCACCCGCCGCACCTCCACGCTGTCGCCGCCGGAGGGCGGCTCGGCGCCCGGAACATACACACCCGGGATACCGCGCAGGACCGCCAGACGCTCCGCCCGGCAGGCTCCGCGCTCCTGCAGCCCAAGCAGCCTCTCCAGGACCATCCGCAGGGTCTCTTCACCGTCGCCCAGGACAAAGAAATCGAAGAACGGGGCCAGCACCTCGGGGTTGACCGCGCAGGGCCCGCCGGCGCAGACCAGGGGATCGCTCTCCCCCCGCTCGGCGGCCAGAACCGGAATGCCGGACAAGTCGAGGACACTGAGGATATTGGTGTAGGTGAGTTCGCTCTGCAGGGTGATCCCAACCAGATGAAAATCTTTCAGCGGGGTGAAACTTTCCAGTCCGTACAGCGGCACCGAGGCGGCACGCATGCGTTCCTGCATGTCCGGCCAGGGGGCGAAAGCACGCTCCACCGCCACCCCATTCACTTTCGAGGCCACGGCGTGCAGGATCTTGAGGCCCAGGTTGCTCATTCCGACCTCGTACAGGTCGGGGTAGACCAGGGCCAGGCGCAGCCTCACCGGGCCGCGCTCCGGCTCGGGAGGGCCGGCCTCGCCCCCGGTGTAGCGCCCCGGGCGCGACACGAACGGCAGGACCTTGCGCTCCAGCGTTTCGAACAGTTTATTCATCCTCACCCGCAGCCAAAAAAAATGAGCCGATCTCCCGGCTCGTCCTCACGATCCTGCAAAAAAACCGTCAACTCGCCTCGTACTGCAATATGAAACTGAATCTAATCTAACGGCAACGGAGGTAAAGTCAAGAATTTACTGACAAATCAGTACAGAAACCGCACCTGCCATTGTCCGCTGAACACACCGCCCACCACCGTGCCACCCAACGACTCGCCGTCCAGCTGGCCCTCGAACACGGCCGGAGTCCCGCTGCCGTCCAGGGCCCGCGTGCTGAACGAGACAAAGGTGGTGGAGACCGAGCCGCCGCTCACCAGGAACGTGTCCACGCGCGCGGCCCCGAACGAGCCGGCCAGCGGATCGGTGCGCAGCACCAGACCGTCGAACATGAAATCGCGCTGTACGAACTCCAGGCGCAGGCTGCTTCTCTGGTGGGTGGTATCGCCGCCGGTGGACAGGCTGAGGCTGCCCTCCCAGACACCCTGGACACTCTCGGCCGCCGGCTCGACCTTGAGCCCCTTGTCTCCGCCGCAGCCGGACAGCAAGAGGCAGGCCGCCAGCGCCACAGCGGACAAAGTCAAAAGCAATCTGTCGATCTTTATCCTCACCATCCGCCATCCATCGTAGGGGCGGCCCCATGTGGCCGCCCGGGCGCACACACGGGTGCGCCCCTGCATTTGTTTAACCAGAAGATCAGAACATCACCCGCAGGCCCACGCCCGCGCGCAGGGCGCTGGCCGCCCCCACCGATCCGTCCTGACTGAGCGGCAGCACATCCGAGTACACCAGGTGCAGCATCTCTCCACGCAGAGCCACCGACCGCCCCAGGTAGAGGTCCGCCCCGGCGCCGTACTGGAACAGGCCGTAGCGGGTGGTGCCCTCGGGGGGACGCCCGCCGCCACCCAGGCTGAGCGCTCCGCCGCCCACGGTCAGGTACGGCCCGCTGTAGCCGCCCCAGGGGTAATAGAGCACCCGTCCGGTCAGCTCCATTCCGTTCAGCCCCAGGCCCTCCAGGCCGTCGTTCAGGTCGATCTTCTGCCAGAGCATCCCGGCCTCGAACGCCAGGCGCTCCCACAGGCGGTAGCCGACGGAAAGCCCGGCCGAGGGGGCGCCGTTGGCCGCGAAGCGGCGGCTGAACATCTGCCAGCCCGCCGTGGGCAGAAGGTAGATTTCGCCCTTGGGCCAGCCGGCCTGGCGTCCGTGGTAGGGCGGCACGTGCAGCGAGGCCCCCACCTGCACCAGTTGCAGGATACGGTTGCCCTCGGCCAGCATGCCGTGGCCCTGGTAGCCCGCCCGCAGGGCGAGGTCCGGGGTGAGGAACAAACGGAACCCCGCGCCGAACGTGAGGTCGAGCGCGGTGAACGAGCTGTCCGCGGCCTGGGTGTAGACCGCACCGCTGCCGATTTCGAGGTAGGGCACCAGAAGGTTGCCGGGCCTCCAGTTGTAGACCAGAGCGCCGGTGACAAACACGTGCTCGAAATCCCCGCCCAGGCTACCTTTCACCTCCGGGTCCATCCGGGCGAACGCGACCTGGGCTTTCCAGGCGAACTCGCGGCTGAAATTGCGCTCCAGCGACATCCCGCCTGCGGTCAGCGAGTTGCCGTCCGAGAGCAGCACCCCGAGGAGAGGAGTGAAACTGAACCGCTCGGGGTATTCCTCGCGCGAAAGGGTCAGCACACTGGCCTGGCTGCCGGGCAGCGGGGGCGGCATGACCGGAGCCGCCACCACGGTGTCTTTCTTCTCCAGGGTGTCCAGGGACGGCATCGCGCTCAGGCCCAGCAGGCTGAGCATAGTGTCGCGCTCGGCCTCGCGGTTGCGGATGCGGCCCAGCAGGGCGGTGGAGCTGTCCTGGAGCGCGTTGATCCGGCCGGAGCCGGAGTCCACCGCGGCCTTGAGGCTGTCGGCTTGCTCATCGGTCAGGGGGAGCTTGACCGAATCGAAGGGCTGGACCAGGTCCTCGCGCACCCAGCCGATCCGCCCGTCATCCAGCACCACGCGCAGCCAGTTGCGGTACTTGCGCTCGGCCTCCATCCGGTCGCCTTTGTAGAGGGTGGCGATCTGGTCGTAGCCCGTGCCCGGGCCTTTGCGCACGTTGACAAACCGTCCCGGCACCACCATCACACAGGGGAGCTGCTGGGCCGCCAGACGGGGCGCAGGGGCGGCCAGGGCCAGCCCCAGAAGGATGAGAAGTGTTCCGGCGCAACGCTTTATTTTCATGTCCCTGTCCGTTGAACGTGACTCTGCCGCTGGCGCAAAGAGAGGCTTTCCGCTAAGTCTCTAAGTCGGTATAAACGGGCGCGCGCTTTAAATTTTCCTGCTCGCGCTCCGCTTGCGCGCGGGTTGAAGGTGCTCCAGCAGGCGGCCGAGGTCGGCGAAACCCTGTTCCGAGGCCCGCTCCAGAAGGCGCAGCAGCACCTGGGCCGTGACCAGGGCATCGCCCAGGGCGCGGTGGCGGCCCTGGAATTCGAGGTTGTAGAAATGGGCCAGCTCATCCAGGCTGCGCCGGCTCAGCTCGGGCAGAAAACGCCGCGCCAGGGCCCGTGTGCACAGGCAGGGGTTGAGCAGCTTGCGCCCGGCGGCCAGTTGCACCTCGCTCTGAATGAAACGCCAGTCGAACGGGGCGTTGTGCGCCACGAACACGCTGTCACCCAGGAACCCGAGGAAGCGCTCGCAGAGGTCGCCGAACAGCGGCTGGCCCTCCAGCATGGACCAGGATATCCCGGTCAGGCTGGTGATCGGCCCGGGCACCGGGCGGCGCGGGTTGATCAGGCTCTCGAAACGGTCCACCACCTTTCCCGCCTCCACGCGCACGCAGCCCAGCTCGATCACCCGGTCGGCGGGCGGGCTGAACCCGGTGGTCTCCACATCCACCACCACGAACGACTGCGCGGCCAGGGGACGAATAGCCGAGGGCGCCACGGCCAGGGCCCAAAGGCCGCCCTCCAGGCGCACGAAACGCGGGTCCGCGCCCAGCAGGGTGTCGCATAGCCGCGCGGCCAGGGCCTCCGGCAGACCGCTCTGCGCGGCCAGGGCGCGGCGGCAGACCTCAGCGGCGCTCAAGGGGCCCTCGGCAAGAAGCTCCAGGGCCAGCTCGGCGCTCAGCGATCCAGGGGCGTGGGGCATACTGAAAAACCTTTCTCTATCAACGGAAACCCGTTGCCTTCCGTAGGGGTGAACCTCGTGTTCGCCCGGCCTTTTTGTCTTAGCCTTTCATGTAGGGGCGGACCCGTGTGTCCGCCCGAAAAACCTTTCGGGCGGGATATATCCCGCCCCTACGACAATCTCACTCACAGCAAATATAATTTCCGCGATGTCGGCTGGAAACCCGCGGGATACCAAGGCAAAAGCGGCGGCCTGGGGACACAGGAGAAACGGACTCCATTATTTATCGCCGCCCTCGCCGTTCCTGCCGCGCAATCGCCGCCCCACAGCGGAGAATAACCAACCCCTGCCGTTTCGAGCGCTATTACACGCTGCCCCGGCGGGAGGCTCAGACATGCGCGGCCCCCAAAGACAACTGCGGCGGCCTGCGAGCCGCAGCGGGTTGTTCTTAGGATCACCAAGCCTTCTTAAGGCGCTCCGAAGCTTGGACTTCCGCAGTCTTTTAATGTAGGGGCACGGTGCACCGTGCCCAACTGCATCGGCTGAACGCCGTCTCTATCACTTCTCGCCACCCTCGCCGTTGCGGCCGCGCAACACCTCCCACTCCTGCCGCACCAGCATCACCGAGGTGCGCCAGAGGATCGCCAGGTCGAGGGCCAGGGAATAGTTGCGGATATAGAAAAGGTCGTAGCGCACTTTCAGCTCCACGCTGGTCGACTCGCGGCAGCTCACCTGGGCCAGGCCGGTGAGCCCGGGGCGCACCGCCAGCCGTCCGCGGTAGAGGTCCGGGTAGGAGTCGAAGAAAAAGGCCCGCTCGGGACGCGGCCCCACCAGGGACATGTCCCCTGTCAGCACGTTCCAGAACTGTGGCAGCTCATCCAGCCCGGTGCGGCGGATAAACCCGCCCACTCCAGGCACCACGCGCCTGTCCCCCGGCTCCGACCAGACCGGGCCGCTGACACTTTCCGCCTCCTGGAACATCGAGCGGAACTTCCGCAGCCGGAACGGGCGGCCGTTGCGGCCCACGCGCTCCTGCACGTAGAACACCGGGCCGGGGCTGGAAAGCCGCACGGCCAAGGCCACCAGCGCCCCCAGCGGCAGGGCGATAAGCAATACGATTGCGGCCACACAGATATCCAGGCCGCGCTTGAGCGCGGCGCTGAACGGCCCCAGCGGCTCGGCAAGAGCGGCCAGCGCGCCGCCCTCCGGGCTTTGCTCCAGGGCCAGAGGCGGGCCCGGCTCAGCGCCGGTGAACAGGCGCAGCGGCACCCGCGCCGCGGCCAGCTTGTCGGCCAGGCTCAGCCAGCGCGACGGACGGATGCCCTCCGGGTCGAGCAGCACCAGGTCGGCCCTGCACCTGCGGGCCAGGACCGGCAGTTCCTCCAGGCAG
The DNA here is from genome assembly GCA_021372515.1 of bacterium. Taxonomy (NCBI): domain Bacteria; species bacterium. The sequence goes on along the minus strand of JAJFUG010000197.1, from coordinate 49 downwards.
ACCGCCGGGGATTTGTCCTGCGCTTCATCGGTTGAGGGGCAGTCCACCG
>JAJFUG010000196.1 GCA_021372515.1 bacterium | reverse complement strand
TGCCCGTGGCCCTGACAGAGTAAGTATTTTCTTGATTGACCCGCCCGGCGGTGTTAGACTTTCCCTGCCACGCTAAGAGAGTTTTTCCACCTACTCACAATAATGCCACCCGGAGCAAACTTGGGCCGGATACTGTGTGCCGTTCTGCTGACTCTGGCGCTCACGGCCGTGGTGTGCCCGGCCCAGGAGACAGCCGCCGGCCCGCTCGGCAGCCGTAGCTCCGACTACCGGACTCTGCTGAAAAACCTTGTCGACAAGGACATTACAGTCCTGACTCTGGATGGGCAGGCGGTCCGCGGGCGGGTGGCGCGGATGGACAGTGTCAGCCTCTTTATCGGCAGCGCAGAGGATAACAGGCGCATCCCATTCAACCAGATCAAAAAGATAAACTGGCCCGGAGCCGGAGAGAGCCAGGGGGCGCAAGCCGGGAACCTAGTCCTTATTATCGCAGCTGCGCTTCTTGGTACAGCGTTGTTTTTGCGGATAGCGACATAATAGTAAATCAACCAGACAAGACGTCTATGACCGCACACAGATATAAACAGACTGTCTTTTGTATCATTCTGCTGATCTCAGGGTTGTGTCCGCCGCCTTGTCTTCTTCGGGCTGAAAGCGCCGGGACCGATGCAGCCGCAGAAGCCGGTGCGCTAAAGCCGGACAGCCTTTATCTCCAATTGCTGCACGCCCTGGAGGGAAAAAAACTAAAAGTCCGGCTGAAGGATGGCGGGTTGCATAGCGGTGTTTACACTGAAACGGATAGCGGGCTTGTGCTTTCAGAGACTTATTTCAAGAATGGCCTGACAAAAAAAACAAAACGGGCTGATTTTATCCCGTGGCGGCAGGTTGCATCCATAGAACTCTACCACCACGACACCCCGTGGCCCTGGATTTATTTCGGCGCGGTTGTGGGTGCGGCACTGTTGATAGTCAGGCTTTGCATACCAACGAGTTAAGAACAACAAGGCTTTTAGAAAAGATGCGCTATGGCGATGATCCGCGGCGGTGTCATTCTGTCTTTCATGCTCGTTCTGGTCCCGCTCCCGGCCCCGGGTCTGCTGGCCGCCCCGCCTTGGCTGGGCGGCCGGCCCGACAGCACGCAGATCGAGCGGCTGCGCGCGCTCGGGAATAAGCCTATCGAAATCCGCCTGCTGGATGGGACCAGGCTGCAGGGCCGGGCCACGGCCACAGACAGCGGCCTGGTGCTGGAAGACCAATACTGGCAGAACGCGAGCCAGCGCATGGACACGACGTATTTCTTCTTCTGGAGCGAGATCGGCAGCCTCCGGCCGCTGAAAAAATCCTCGCGCTGGCCGGCCGTCCTGCTGGCCGCCGCTTTCGCGGTCACTTTTTGTCTCATCTGGGTCCCGAAATGGACCGATTGACGCCGTGTCGACGGTCAAGCCGCTCCGACTGAAAGGGCAGAGGTGCCATGCGGTTTACGGTAGCCGTTCTCGCCGTGCTGGCTCTGAGCTGGGCCGCGGCCCCGGGCCCGGGCCTTCTGGCCGCCCCGCCCTGGCTGGGCGGACGGCCGGACAGCACGCAGATCGAGCGGCTGCGCCCGCTCAGGGATGAACGTGTCGCGGTGCGCCTGGTGGACGGGACCGAGCTGCACGGCCGGGCCACGGCCACAGACAGCGGATTGGTGCTGCGTGTCAAAAATGACGAAAACAGCCTGACTCCCAACACGTACGACCAGAACGTTTTCCTTCCCTGGAGTAAAATCGAGCGGCTCGATTTTGATCGGGGAGGGATTCGTTATCCCGGGGTTTTATTCTTCGGGGCGCTCTTTTTCGGCCTTGTGTTACTCGGTTGCTTTATGCCCAAGACCTGAAGATACGAACCAATATTCCGAAAAGGCCCTTATATGTTACGCTTGCTTGTAATAATGGTGTTGCTGGCTTCCCCGCTCCTGGCCCAGGAGAGTACCGCGCCCGCTGTGCCCTCGTTCTTCGGCGAGCGGCCGGACAGCGCCTATCTCACCCTGCTGCGCTCGCTCAAGCACAACCGTTTCGAGGTGCACCTGGTGGACGGGACCGAGTTCAAGGGCCGGGCCACGGTCACCGACAGCGGCATGGCGCTCGATAACTACGTCTGGCACGGCGGGCACATCGAGGAGAGCAACCGTCTGTTCGCTCCCTGGCGGGATATTCAGAGCATCCGGGCGCTCAAGAAAGAATCGAGCTGGCCGGGCGCCGCCATCGCCGGGGCGATGGGATTCCTTATACTCGTAATCTATCTGGGGGCCCGGGCGGCATGAACAGACTTTTGGGCTTGATCGTGTTTCTGGCGGGCGTCGCGATCTGCGCCCTGCCGGGACAGCTCCGCGCCGAGGAGGACACGCCCCGGGCGCTGAGCCCGGATGATCTGCGCTGCCAGATGCTGCTGCAGGACTATCTGGGAAAGACTGTCCAGGTGACAGGGCAGGACGGCAAGAAAGTCAAGGGCTTGCTGGTCTCGGTCGACAGGCAGAATCTGACCCTCAAAGTCAAGTCGGCAATGCGCGTGATTCCGGTACCCGGGATACGCAAGATCGAATTGCTGCGCTCGGTTTCGGATGAAATCACCAAAGGCGTGGGCGGCGCGATCATGGGGATAGGGATCATTGTGGGCGGGTTGTTTATGATTTACTGGCTCGTCGGGAGCAGTTGACCCGTTAATCGATCGAGCGCTATCACCCCTCCTACCGCGCCCGCCCGCACTTGGGGCAGCTCTTGAGCCAGCCGAAATAGCGCTGCCCGCAGCGCCCGCAGGTATGGAACGTGCGCGCCGAAACCCGGCGCAGACGGTCGAGAAGCTCGCGCGGCCCCCGCACGAACAGCAGCATCGCCACGCTCACCGCAAAGAATATCGCCCCCAGGTTGAGCAGGTCGCCCAGCTTGTCCGCCCCCTCCTCGTACAGGTAGGCCAGACCCAGAAGGACAATCACGCCTAACAGAAAGCGCTGGCGGCCCCGGTCGCTCAGCCGCCTCCAGCCCCAGACCAGCGGGAACAGCAGCAGCCCCAGCACCTTGATCACCAGTTCCACCGCGGCCAGCAGGCCCAGCGGAAGGCCGTCAGTGAACAGCCAGCGCGCCCGGCTGGCGAGCCAGGCCCGCAGAAGGCGGCCCCGACCCACGGGCAGCGGGTTGCCGCACTTGCCGCAACGCACGCGCAGCCGCTTGCCGGCCGGAAGGCGCAGCCGGTTGGGCACTCCGCAGGACGGGCAGCGCATCTGCAACCTGATCTGGCTCATCGCACTCAGTTTTCTCGGGGTTTCTTTTCGGGGAGCGGCGGCAGCGGGGCGCCGTCGTACGGGCAGAATTTCCAGTCTTTCTGCATTGGGTGCAGGCAACTCGTGCAGCGGTTGATCCGGCCGGCGTAGCGCTCCAGGATGGTCTGGACCCGCTTGCTGAAATAAGCCGGGATGAGCGGCTTGGCGATGTAGTCCACCAAGCCCAGGCTGGCGGCCTGGCTTTGGCCCTGCTCATCCGTGGCGGAACCCAGTATCACGATCGGGATGTACCGCGTGGCCTCGTCGCCGATCAGACGGCGGCAGACCTCGAACCCGTCGCGACGGCCCAGGCGCTGGTCCACCAGGATCAGGTCCGGGTCCTCGCGCGCGGCCAGGCGCAGCCCCTCTCCGCCGGTCACCGCGCCGATCACCCGGCAGACGGAGTTGAGGATGAACTCGCAAAGGTTGATCTCCTCGCGGCTGTCATCGATGATCAACACTGTCGGTCTGGCCAAAGCCCATCCCCTGGTCGTCAGGCCCCGCGCCCGGGGCGGGCTGCCTCAGTGCTCCCGGGTGAACAGTTTCAGCAGAGCGTAGATGAAGAATACAGCCGCACAGAACGTGTACACGAGAAACGGCGTGCGCGCAGCCCAGCCCGCGGCAAAATCGGTGTTGCGCTGGACCTCGACAAACCCCCGGCCCAGCACGATCCCCAGGATCAGCAGGGACAGCACGTTGAACCGCTTGAGCAGCGCGAACACCACGAGCAACACCTCAAATACGGAGATGTGGTACCCGCTCCAGTCCACGCTGCGCACGAACTGCAAGAAACTCTGGACCACCGGCGGCTCCTTGCCTGGATTGTCAAAAAACCGCGGGGGTTGAGACTGTTTAAATATAGACCAGCCCGGCTGAAGGGTCAATAGAGCCTCTCCGGCGCTGGTGGAGCGCGGCTTGGGGCGGGATTTGACCCGCCGGACGCGGGGCCCTATTATAAAGAGTGATCCTTGCGAACGATACGCGCGGGCCGGGGCGGCCGAAGCCCCCCGACTGTGTTGAAAGCTTATATCCGGAAGGAGATGGGTTATGGACGCACCGCTTTCCGCGCGCCGCTGCAGCGCCTGCCGTGGAGACACCCCGGTGCTGAGCGAGGCCGCCGCGCGTGAGCTGGCCGCGCAGACGCCCGGCTGGGAGTTGGAATCGAACCTGAGGCTGCGGCGGCAGTACCGTTTCAAGACTTTCGCCGCTGCCTGGGCCTGGGTGGACCGGGTGGCGGCCCTGGCCGAGTCCGAGGGCCACCACCCCGACCTGAGCTGGAGCTACAACCGGGTGACAGTGGAACTGAGCACCCACGCCGTCGGAGGGCTGAGCGAGAACGATTTCATCCTGGCGGCCAAAATCGACGCGCTGGAGTGAGACCGGCTCCGCAGCAAGACAAAAACGGGGCGCTCCGCGTGGAGCGCCCCGTTGCATGAGACTTGATTATAAGCCGCAGTGAATCCTTCAAGCCGTGGCCTGGTCCTCGCCGAACCAGCGCCTTCTGAGCCGGAGCGAAACATTTACCAGGCCGATCAGCGCCGGCACCTCCACCAGGGGCCCTATCACCGCGGCGAACGCCGCGCCGGAGTCGATGCCGAACACAGCCACGGCCACGGCGATGGCCAGCTCGAAATTATTGCTCGCCGCGGTGAAACTGAGCGTGGCGCTCCGGCTGTAGCCTGCCCCGGCCCTGCGGCCGAGCCAGAAACTGACCAGGAACATAAGCACGAAATAGACCAGCAAAGGCGCCGCGATCCGCAGCACATCCAGCGGGAGGCTCACGATGAGCTTCCCCTTGAGGCTGAACATCACCACGATGGTGAACAGAAGGGCGGCCAGGGTGAGCGGGCTGATCCGGGGAATGAACTCGCGCTCGTACCACGGGCGTCCCTTGATCCGGATAAGGAGCACCCGGGTCAGCACCCCGGCGATGAACGGCAGGCCCAGGTAGATGAACACGCTCCTGGCGATCTGGCCAATCGTGACATCCACCACGCTTCCCGCCAGGCCAAAATACGGCGGCAGGACAGTGATGAAAAACCAGGCGTAGAGGCTGTAGAACAGCACCTGGAACAGGCTGTTGAACGCCACCAGGCCGGCGCAGTATTCCGTGTCTCCGCCAGCCAGCTCGTTCCAGACTATAACCATGGCGATACAGCGGGCCAGCCCGATCAGGATCAGACCGGTCATGTATTCCGGACGGCCATGCAGGAAAACGACCGCCAGGGCGAACATCAGCACCGGGCCGATCAGCCAGTTCTGCACGAGCGACAGCCCCAGCACCCGACCGTTGCGGAACACATCCCCCAGTTCCTCGTAGCGCACCTTGGCCAGCGGCGGATACATCATCAGGATAAGCCCCACGGCGATGGGCAGGTTGGTTGTCCCGGCCTGCATCGCGCCCACGGAGGCGGTCAGTGAGGGCCAGAGGACCCCCAGGCCGATCCCAGCCAGCATGGCCAGAAAGATCCAGAGCGTCAGGTAGCGGTCGAGAAACGACAGCCGGCCGGCGGGACCGGGACAGCCGGCTCTGGCTTCATCACTCATTTGTCTTCTCCTGCAGCGATCAGGACAGTTTGACCGCGCTCACATCCAGGCTGGTCACGTAATCCGACAACTTCGCGCCGGAGGGCAGCTTGCGGATGATATCCGCGTAGAACGGGTCATCCCAGGGAGTCTGGTCCACATACTTGGTCTTGGGAGTGAGGAGGATATCGGTCAGCCCGGCCGCCTGGGCCATGCGGCGCGTCTCATCGACTGTCACCGCGCCGGCGATACAGCCGGTCAGGGCGCGCACGCTGGACAGGACCGCCTCGGGCAGGGGCTTGAGCAGGGCCAGGTCGCTCACCGCCACCCGCCCTCCCGGGCGGAGCACGCGGGCGATCTCGCGCCAGACCTGCGGCTTGTCCGGCGACAGGTTGATCACGCAGTTGGAGATGACCACATCCACCGAGCTGTCGGCCACGGGCAGGTGCTCGATCTCGCCCAGGCGGAACTCCACGTTGTCCAGGCCGCTTTGCGCGTGGAAAGCGGCGCTGTTGCCGCGGGCGCGCTCGAGCATGGCGGCGGTCATGTCCACCCCGATCGCGCGGCCGGCAGCGCCGACGCGACTCGCCGCGATGAAAACATCGAACCCGCCGCCCGAGCCCAGGTCGAGCACCACCTCGCCGGGACGCAGCGAGGCGATGGCCGTGGGGTTGCCGCAGGACAGCCCCAGGTTGGCCCCCTCGGGCAGGTTGGACAATTCGGTATCGCTGTAGCCTATGGCGCGGGCGATCGAGTCGTTGTCCCTCTCTTCGGTTCCGCAGCAGCCGCCTCTCTGGCCTGCTCCGGCCTCGGCGATTTGGCCGTAGTGCTCCCGCACCTGAGTTCTCACATTCTGTTCGCGGTTCGAGCCGCAGCATCCGGACATTCTCGTTCTCCTTTTCCATGTGTTCCGTTTTCAGTTGCCCAGGCTTTCGGGCAAAGTCAGCACGAATTCCCGTATTTCATCCCGCACGCGTCGGTAGCAGTCCAGGGCCGCCTCGCGGCTTGCGGCCTCGCGGGCCAGCCGCGGCGGATCGTCGAAACTGCGGTGCAGCGTGCGCACCCGGGCCGGAAACACGGGGCAGCTCTCGCGGGCGTTGTCGCAGACCGTGACCACGTAGTCGAAATCCACGGGCGGAAGTTCATCCACGGTCTTGGAACGCTGGCCCGCGATGTCCACCCCGGCCTCGCGCATCACGGCCACGGCGTCCGGGTTGAGTCCGTGGCGCTCGACCCCGGCCGAGTAAGCCTCAATCGAATCACCCTTCAAGGCCCGGGCCCAGCCCTCGGCCATCTGGCTGCGGCAGGAGTTCCCCGTGCAGAGGAACAGCAGCCTGAGTTTCCTTGATGTTGCCCCACCCGGGCTGCAGCAGGAGACAGTGAGCCGCCCCCGGTCGGCCCGGGCGGCCTCGCTGTCCGCAAGACTGCCGGTCAGCAGGCGGCGCAGGTCCTCACCCAACGCTCCGGCGGGCGGAGTGAAACTGTAGTGCATCCAGGTGCCCTCGCGCCGGGCGGAGACCAGGCCGGCGGCCCGCAGCACGGACAGATGGCGGGAAATCTTGAAATCGGGCGCTTCCAGGGCCGCCGCGATGTGGCAGACACAGGTCTCACCCCGCCCGGCCAGGATCACCGCGATACGCAGGCGGGTCGGGTCGCCCAGGGCGCGGAACACAGCCGCCGCCTTTTCCATCCAACCTCCTGTTTTATTTGTTTATCTGTGCATATACACAGATAACACTAACAAAAAAAACACCCCTGTCAAGGAAATGTCCTCAGGCCGCATAGATGAGCCAGACCCCTCCGAGGATCACCAGCGCGCCGCAGGCCCGTCGCAGCCAGAGCGCCCCGCCGGAGCGCTCGTTCCAGTCCAGGTATTTCTGGAGCGCCCCGGTGAAAGTGCCGGCCAGGACGATCACCGTGCAGTGCCCGGCGCCGTAGGCAGCCAGAAGGGACACTCCGCGCAGCAAATCACCAGAGGCACTGTGGAACGCCACGCCCAGCACCGGGGCCATGAAAGCGAAGGTGCAGGGCCCCAGGGCCAGGCCGAAGACCGCGCCCATGAGGAACGCCGCCAGCGGACCTTTCCGCCTGATCCAGACCTGAGACGGCCCGGAGAGCGGAAGCTCGAACACGTCCAGCAGATACAGGCCGGCCAGCAGGAACAGCCCGGCCACGGCATAGCCGCCCACCGGCCCCAAGTTGCCCAGCATCCGTCCCCCGGCGGCGGTCAGGAGGCCGATCAGGGCGATCGTGACCAGGATTCCGAGTGCGAAGAGCGAGGAGATGAAAAAAGCGCGCACCGTGGAAATCCGTCCCTGGCTGTCGATGAACCCCACGATCAGCGGGATGCTCGCCAGGTGGCAGGGGCTGAGCACCACGCTCAACGCACCCCACACGGCGGCGGCCGCCAGGGCAAGAGCTGGCGTGCTTTCCAGCGCATGCCCCAGGGTTGTGAACAGTTCCTGCATCCGCTCTCCAGCCGATCAATTGAAACTGTATCCCAGCTCCGCCCACTTGGCCAGGATGTCCGCCTTTGAAATAAAGCCCTCGTGCCGGAACAGCTCGCGGCCCTCGGGGTCAAAAAAGACCTGGGTCGGGATGACGCTGATCCCGTACTTTTCCCCGGCGCCCCTGTCCTTCCAGACATCGATGAACACCACATCGAGCCGTCCCCGGCACTCAGTGCGCAGTTCCTCCAGCACCGGGGCCATCATGCGGCAGGGGACGCACTTGTCCGCTCCCAGGTCGACCAGGCGGGGCAGGTCCCGGGCCACGGAGCCGCCCTCCGCGCCGGAGCGCTGCTTGAGGACCAGCGCCCCGGCCACGGCCAGGAGCACAACTGCGAGAATAATCGCCTTGGCGGTTTTGCTCATTTTCGCTCCTGTCAGGGTAAAGACAAGGTTCAGGCGCAGCAGGATTGAGGGGCGGCCAGCAGCCCGCAGGCGTGTGCGGCCATTTTCTCCACCACGGCCTCGTCCACCGGGGTTTTGCTTTTTTCCAGGCCCAGAGTGTCCAGCCGCATGGAAATGAATCCCTCGATGCCAGCTTTCTCCAAAACCTTGAACGCGCAGGCCTTGTCGCAGCCGTCAATGGCCAGGACCCGCTTCGCGCCGCGCGCTTTCTCCATTATCTCCTCAATCCCCGCTCCCACCGCGGCGATGCAGATCATGGAGGCGGCTTTGCGGGCCGCGACCGAGCGGGCGGCGCGGTCGGAAATCAGGCCGACATCGGCCGCGCCGGAACAGGCAAATACGATATTGTACTCAAGCTTACCGCACCCGCAACCTGGACGGGGCTTCATTTTTTCTCCTTGTCTGGACCTTCCGGCTCAGACTGCTCATGAAAGGTATTGTTTCATCTCATCCGGAGCGGGAACCTTGCCGACCACTTTCACCGTTCCGTCCACCACCAGCGCCGGAGTCATCATCACCCCGAACGCCAGGATATCGTTCACGTCCGTCACTTTTTCGAGTTCGCACTCAATCCCCAGTTCGGCGGCTGCACGCTCGGCGGCCTCGTAAAGCTGCCGGCACTTGGGGCAACCCGTGCCCAGGATTTGTATCTTTTTCATTTTTTTGTCTCCTTCAGGCGAAAAAAGCTCCGTACAACCAGCCGCTGAACGTAGCCAGCACGACTACCAGCGACACGAACACCACTGTTTTCCTGGTCCCCATGATGCTGCGCAGGACCAGCATGCTCGGAAGAGACAAAGCTGGTCCGGCCAGCAGAAGGGCCAGGGCCGGTCCCTGCCCCATGCCGCTGCCGAGCAGGCCCTGCAGGATCGGCACCTCGGTCAGGGTGGCGAAATACATGAACGCCCCGGCCACTGAGGCGACAAAGTTAGCGCCGAGAGAATTTCCCCCCAGCGATCCAGCGATCCAGGCCGAGGGGATGATCCCCTCCTGGCCCGGCCGCCCGAGCAGGAACCCGGCCACCAGCACTCCCGCGAAAAGGAGCGGGAGGATCTGACGGGCGAAAGACCAGCTTGCGCTCAGCCACTCGGCCGGCTCGCCCCGGCTGCGTCCGGCCGCCACGGCCAGCCCGAGAGTCCCGGCGCTGAACGCGACCGTGGGCGGCACCCCGGGCCAGAAAGACAGGACCAGAGCCGGCAGCCCGGCGACAACGGCCTGCCTGAGGCCGAGCCCGTACCAGGCGACCAGCGATGCGGCCAGCGCCAGGGCGGCCAGACCGGTCAGCCACCATTTGAGGCTGTAGACCGCATGCCAGAAACCGGCGTTCTCACCGCCCGCGCCCCAGTTGGCGAACACCAGCACCGCCACCATCGAACCGAAAAACACGGCGCTCCGCCAGAGCGGACGTACAGCCTCAGGCTCGGGCAGCACAGCCGCAGCCGCGGCCCGCCCGGCCTCCTCGCGCCTGAAAATGAAATGCATGGCCAGTCCGAGAATCAGGCTGAAACCCACCGCTCCAACCACCCGCGCGACACCGAGGCTCAGGCCCAGCACACGCGCGGTCAGGATCATCGCCAGGACATTTATCGCCGGGCCGGAGTACAGGAAAGCCGTCGCCGGCCCGAGCCCCGCGCCCATCTTGTAGATACCCGCAAAAAGAGGCAGCACCGTACAGGAGCAGACCGCCAGCACAGTGCCCGCAATCGAGGCGACACTGTAGGCCAGCGCCTTGTTCACATTCGGCCCCAGGTATTTCATCACCGAGTTCTGGCTGACAAACACCCCGATCGCCCCGGCGATGAAAAAGGCCGGGACCAGACAGAGCAGCACATGCTCGCGGGCGTACCAACGGGCCAGGGCCACGGATTCAGCCAGGGGGCCCCTGAGATGCAGACTCTCCAAGGGGAGCCAGTAAAGCCCCGCGAATACCGCCAGCATCCCGGCGATGGATTTCCATTGCCTTTTCCAGTCCATCCTCATCCATCCTCAGTCAAGCGTTCAGCGCGGCGGCCCGCTCGCGCACGGCTTTCTCAACGCAGGTGAAAAAGCCGGCCACGCATTTCATCTTGAGGCCGTAGAACACCTGCTGGCCCCGCTTGTCATCCTCTATTATCCCGGCCTCACGCAGAACGGCCAGGTGGCGGGAAACAGTCGAGATGTCGGCTCCGACCATCGCGGTCAGCTCGCAGACACAGCGTTCGCCGCGGGACAGTTCATCCACGATGAACAGGCGCGTGGGGTGGGCCAGGGCCTTGAAAACGGCAGCCCGCTGTTCAAAGCGTTTAATGTCGCATCCGCTCACAGGCGTCTCCTTGTTTGGTTATTTTGCAAAATAACCAAACACCAAACTCGGCGCAAGCTTTTTTTCAGCGCCGGTGACAGAGTGTGACTTTCATGTTTCCGGCCCTTGCCAATTCGCTCCGGCCGCAGCATTTTAAAGCATTCGCGGCCGCCGCGGCGCCGGGCGGCGAACTTAAAGCATCTCAACAGGATGGAGAGGGAAATGAGCCAGGACACCGACAAGATAATCGAGATATTCGGACAGATAGACGCCGTGCCGCGCTGCAGCAAGCACGAGGAGAAAATCTCGCGCTGGCTGTGCGACTGGGCCGCCGCCCGCGGCCTGGAGCACCGCGCCGACAGCCTGGGCAACGTGGTCATGGTCCTGCCTGCCGGGGAGGGGTTCGAGAGCGCTCCCACGGTGGTGATTCAGGGCCACATGGACATGGTCTGCGAAAAGACCCCCGACTCGCCGCACGATTTCTCGCGCGACCCGATCCGGGTGATCCGCGAAGGCGACTGGCTGCACGCCGACCGCACCACCCTGGGAGCGGACAACGGTATCGCTATCGCCATGGCCCTGGCCCTGCACGAGACCGGTAAACAAGAGCACCCGCGCCTGGAGCTGCTGTTCACGGTGGACGAAGAGCAGGGGCTGACCGGCGCTAACCGTCTGGAGCCGGGGTTTGTGAGCGGACGGACCGTGCTCAACCTGGACAGCGAGGACGAGGGCGTGTTCACCGTGGGCTGCGCCGGCGGCCAGGAGACCGCGATCCGCCTGCCGCTGGAGCTGGGGGCAGTCGAGCCGGGCAGCCTGGCGCTGAACCTTACCGTGGGCGGCCTGCGCGGCGGGCACTCGGGCGTGGACATCCACAAGCAGCGCGCCTCGGCCAACAAGCTGCTGGCCCGGCTTCTGGACGCCCTGGCCGCGGAGCTGCCGCTGCGCCTGACCGCGCTCAAGGGCGGCAGCGCCCACAACGCGATCCCGCGGGATGCCTCCGCGACCGTGGCCCTCCCGAAAGCCGGACTGGAAAATGCGGTTAAACTCGCCGCCGCGTTCGAGAAGACAGCGCGCGCCGAGTACGCCGCCGTGGAGAATACGGTGGAGATCAAGGCTGCCGGGGCCGGCCCGGCCACCGGGCAGGCGGTCACAGTCGCCGGCACCCGCCGAGCTGTGGACCTCCTTCTGGCCCTGCCCCACGGGGTGGTCCGCATGAGTTCCGACATCCCGGGCCTGGTCGAGACCTCGACCAACATGGCCACGCTTAGAATCGAAAACGGCGCGCTGCACGTGCTGAACAGCCAGCGCAGCTCGGTCACCTCGCGCCTGGCCGCCCTGTGCACCAAAGTCGGGGCGATCTGCCGTCTGGCCGGGGCCGAGGTCACATTCGGCAGCGGCTACCCGGCCTGGCAGCCGGACATGCACAGCCCGCTGCTGGCTCGCTGCCAGCGGGTCTACCACGGGCTGTTCGGCCGGGAGGCCAAGGTCGAGGTGATCCACGCCGGCCTGGAGACCGCCGTGCTGGGGGCGCGTTACAGCGGCATGGACATGATCTCGCTCGGCCCGACCATCCAGAACCCGCACTGCCCTGAGGAACGGGTCAACGTGCCCTCGATCGACGAGGTCTGGAAATTCCTCCTGGCCATTCTCAAGTCGTTCCGGGGCTGAACGGGTCGCCTGTTTCCGGGGATATCATAATCTGTAGGGGCGGCCCCCTGTGGCCGTCCCTACGGTGAAAGCGTAAACGCTACAACCCCCTGTTTCCCCCTTTTTTAAGGGGGACTGGCCATCAGTCGTCCAAGCCACTGTAAGCCCGAAAAAAGGGCCGCAAAAATCCCCCTTAACAAAGGGGGTGTCCGCCGAAGGCGGGCGGGAGTTGTTGACAAAACACAGGCTTGAGTAGAACATCTATCCAATAAATCCATTTTCCGAACCAACTCTCGGGAGAACCCAATGCGAAAAGCCCTGTCCCTGGCCCTTGCCTGTGTTTGCTGCATGGCCCTGCCCCTGGCCGCGGGTTCGCCGGTGGACGCCCGCTGGATGAGCTTGCCGGACGGGGTCAGTGTCCCGGTGCCGCCCGCGGAGCACCCGCGCCTGTTCCTGCGAACGCGCGACCTGGAGGACCTTCGCCACCGGGTCGAGAACCCGGTGCTGAGGCCCTACTGGGAGAACCTCCAGCGTCTGGGTGAGCGCAACGCCGAGAACCGCATGATCGTGGACGCCCTGCGCTGCCTGCTTGCGCCCGATTCCGCCCTGGCCCGCCGCACCATCGCCGTGGCGCTCGACACCCTGGAACAGACCACCTGGAACATGGATATGGGGGAGCGCTCCATCGGACGGATGCTGCTGGCCGGGGCCGTGGTCTACGACTGGTGCTACCCCTGGCTGACCCGCGAGGACAAGGAGGAGCTGGTCGGCCATTTCATCCGTCTGGCCGGGCTGTTCGAGATCGGCTACCCGATCCGCCAGGAGGGCTCGCTCACCGGGCACCTGGCCGAGTGGATGGTCAACCGCGACCTGCTTTCAGCCGGGCTGGCGGTGTACGACGAGTACCCCGACATGTACCGCGAGGCCGCGGGCAAGATATTCCGCGACTTCATCCCGGCGCGCGACTGGTTCTACCCCGGCGGCGCCTACCACCAAGGCGCCCCCTACGGCGACACGCGTTTCGGCAGCGATCTCTACCCGCTCTGGATTTTCGACCGCCTGGGCGCGGGCAACGTGTTCAACCCGGCCCAGCAGTTCGTACCCTACCAGTGGATCTACATGCGCCGTCCGGACGGACGCCTGCTCACCGGCGGGGACGATTTCATCTGGACCCCCAAGCTGGCCGCGCTGCTCTGCGCCAGCTACTACAACGACGGTTACATCCTGGCCGACTACCTCAAGAGCCCCTGGCCCTTCGAGGTGCTCAAGCACGCCAACTACCCGATGGACCAGCTTTTCATCCTGCTCTGGCTCGACCCGCGGCTCAAGCCCTGGAGCCTCGCCGAGCTGCCGCTCAGCCGCTACTGCGGCCCGCCGTTCGGGTTCATGTACGCCCGCACCGGCTGGGAGGGCCAGCCGGTGATCTGCGAGATGAAAGTCAACGAGTACAATTTCCTGAACCACCAGCACCATGACGCAGGGGCGTTCCAGATTTACTACCGCGGGCCGCTGGCCGTGGACTCGGGGATCTACGAGGGGGATGACGGGGGCTACCTGGGGCCGCACAACGTCAACTACTACAAGCGCACCATCGCCCACAACAGCCTGCTGGTCTACGACCCGTCTGAAAAATGGATCACCTCGGGTTTCCGCAACGTGGAGAAAGTGAACGACGGCGGGCAGCGTTTCCCCAACCTCTGGCGCTCGGCCGGCACGCTGCAGGATTTCCTGGACCGTGACTACCGTACCGGCCAGGTGTTGGGGCACTGGTTCGGACCGAGTGCCCAGAGCCCGGATTTCAGCTACCTCAAGGGCGATATCACCGCGGCCTACAGCCCCAAGGTGCGCCAGGTGCGGCGCTCGTTCGTCTTTCTCAACCTTGGGGCGGTCGAGCGCGTGCCCGCGGCCCTGGTTGTGTTCGACCGGGTCACCGCCAGTGACAGCAGTTTCGCCAAGTACTGGCTTCTGCACGGGATGGAGGAGCCCAAGGTCGAGGGCGGCCGGGTGACTTTCGACCTGACCCAGCGCACCTGGAGCGGCCGTCTGTGCGACGACATCCTGCTGCCCGCAGCCGACGGACGCACGGTGGAAAAAGTCGGTGGGCCGGGCCATGAGTTCGAGGTGTTCGGCCGCAATTTCGCCAGCCAGCCCGAGAATAATACCGAGGAATACGAGATGGGCGCCTGGCGGGTGCAGGTCTCGCCGCAGCCCGGCCAGGCCACCGACCTTTTCCTCAACGTGCTCCAGGTTACCGACACCGGCAACAGCAACCTTCACAAACCGGAGCGGATCGAGGCCGGGCCGCTGGTAGGGGCAACTCTGGCCGGACGCGCGGTCCTGTTCAGCCGCGACAGCGAGCGTTTGGACGGCACGTTGCGCTTCAAACTGAGCGGCAGCGGCAAGGCCAACCTGAAAGTCCTGGTCGCCGACCTGGCCGCCGGCGCCTGGCAGGTGCGCCTGGACGGACGGGTGCTGATCCCGGTGGCCGTGGTGTGCGAGGAATCGGGAGTTCTCTGTTTCGAGGGTCCGGCCGGGAGCTACGAGTTGCGGCGGTAGCTGAGGTCTGAGCCATGCTTACCGCGGGGGCACGGCACGCCGTGCCCCTACAGCAAAAAGCCGGTCGGCCCGAATGAATGCCGTGGGCGTCCGGTGGCGCCAGCCGATGCAGGGGCGGACCCCGCGTCCACCCGGGCGCGCACGCGGGTGCGTCCCTTGTACTTGGTGTGCGCGACAGCTTGATGGTTGGAGCTGTAAAGCTGCGCTTTGTCCACCCGCGGCCCGACGGGCCGCTCGGGGGCCGTATGTTTGAGCCTTGCCTGGGGAGCGGAGCAATTGCCCTGCGCACACAGAAGCCATTCAAAGTGACATGGCAGGGCGGGCAATTCGCGGCAGCGCCGCCCTGCTCCGAAGGCAGCGTGAAAAATTCCCGTGCACACCGCTGGCATTAAGTCAGACAATGCCTGCGCGAGTTTACGGCCCCCCAATGGCTTCTGGTTCTCTTGGCCGTAACCAAGAGAACAATAATGTCTTTCGGGTATAGTGCTCCGGGCCCATTCATCAACCCAGGCCCGGCAACCGGATTAGTATCTTCTCAAGTCGTTTGGTGTAAAAACGGCAGCAAAGGAGGGAACGGCAATGCGAACCGTCCTCGGCAGTCTGATCTTTCTGGCCATGCTGCTGGTGTCTGTCACTCCGGCCGCAGCGCAGAACGCCGCCGCCGCGCCGCGCCAGGAGCTGCGCGGGGTGTACATGGAGCTGAGCCCGAACGAAAAATACGGCACATTCCCGCTGGTTCCCAACGGCATGTGGCGCGGCCTGTTCGCCAAGCTCAAGGCCCTGGGGGTGAACGCCGTGTTCCCCAACGTGGTGAGCGCGCGGGGGGCTTGTTATCCCTCGAAAGTGGTCCCCACCCTGCCGCCCGCGCAATGCCTGTTCAGCCCGGACCTTCTGGACGAGATCACGGACGCCGCCCACGCCGAGGGGATCGAGGTGCACGCCTGGACCATCGAGTGGTACCTGGCCCCGGACAGCACCGACCCGGAGCGCCTGGTGCACGGCCCGGACGGCAAAACGGTCAACAGCCTCTGCCCCTCCCAGGAGGTAAACCGCGAGCTGATGCGCCGCATGCTGACCGAGCTGGCCGACAAGTACCAGCTGGACGGCATCCTCTACGACTACATCCGTCTGCCGGAGGGCGACTACTGCTACTGCGGGCACTGCCGCGCCGCTTTCGAGAAAAGCCTGGGGCACAAGGTTGAGAGCTGGCCCAAAGATGTCCAGGCGGGCGGCCCCCTGGCTGCTCAGTACATGGACTACCTCTGCGGCACGGTCAGCTCGTTTGTCCAGGAGATGCGCCCGCTGCTCAAAAAAGCCCGCCCCGGCCTGGTCATATCGGCTGCGGTCTGGTGCAACGACCACAGCGACCGCAACGAGTCTGTCCGCCAGGACTGGGGACTCTGGGCGCGCGAGGGCTGGCTGGATTTCATCACCCCCATGAACTACGGCGGCAGCCCCTACAACGTGCAGCATTACGAGCAGTTCGCGCGCAACGAGGCCGCCCGGGTGGCGGGCAGGATACCGCTGGTGTTCAGCCAGGGGGCATTCCAGGACACACCCGCCGGCGAGGTGGCCCAGGTGCGGCTGGGGCGCGAGCTGGGCGGCTCCGGGGCGATCCTCTACACCCTCACCAAGAGTATCATGAGCGATATCCTGCCGGTCCTGCAACGCGAGGTCTGGTCCGAGCCGGCCGAGGCGCCGGCCTTCGGGCGGACAGGGCTGGAAATAAAGAAACGCTGAAAGCAACGGAGGAGCACGATGTACAACCTGTATCTGCTGGCCGCCCTTCAGTACAACAAGCTGAACCTGGACCGCAACACCGAGGGCCTCACCCAGGCCGAAAGCCTGGCCGCGCCGGGCACGGCGGGCGGCAACTGTATCAACTGGAACCTGGGGCATATCCTGGTCTACCGCGGCCGGATGCTCGAAGCACTGGGCGGTAAGCCGGTGCTGAACCAGGCCGAGGTGGAGCTCTACCAGCGCGGCTCGTCCGCGCTCGGCCCGGACTCGAAAGAGGCCCTGCCTGTGGAACGGCTGGTGAGCGGGATTAAACAGACCGGCGAGGAAATGCAAACACGTCTTCGGGAACTCGACCCGGCCCAGGTCGACCGGGTGCTCGACCCGTTCCCGATCGCCCGGCCGGTGGAGCTTCCCACCGTGGGGACTTTCCTCAGCATGATGCTGGTCCACGAGAGCTACCACGCAGGCCAGATCGGCCTGACACGCCGTCTGCAGGGCAAGTGAGAACTGATAATCCACATTGCACGGCTGCTGTCGGTGTAATCCATTAGATCACGGGAGGCCCCGCCATGCGTCGCAGAGATTTCGTCTCAATTTCCGGGGCCGCCGCGCTTGGCGCGGCCCTGACCGGTTGCAGCGGGTCCGGCGGCGGCGTGTCCGCCTCGCCGGTCGATACTCCGGAGGCGCGCCGCCGCTACCTGGAATCGCGTCTGGAGGAAATCTGCGACCTCGGCCCCCGTCCGATCGGCAGCCCGGCCATGCGCCAGGCGGCGGCCATCGTGGAGCGCGAGCTGCGCGACTGCCTGCCGGTGGTGGAGAAAGACCCGTTCGAGTTCGTGCGCTGGAAGCTCACCGGCGAGCCGGAACTTACCATCGCCGGCACGCGCGTGGAGGCTTTCCCAGGCCACGGCACCTCGGGCACCGGGCCGGAGGGCCTGCGCGGACGGCTGCGGCGCAGCGGAGTGGACAGCCTGCCGCCTTTTGCCCTGGTGGACAGCCGCAGCGGCCAGGTGGCCGCCTACCTGGCGCTCTCCCAGTACGGGCAGGCCGTGCCGCGGCCCTGGTACAGCTACGGCCTGGAGTTCGGCGGGGCGCCGGTGTTCAACCTGGGCCGCCAGGACTCCGCCCTGGCCGCCGAGGCGCTGGAAAAGGGCCTGCCGGTGTACCTCAAGGACGACGTGGAGTTCGAACGCGGCTCCGAGTGCCTCAACGTGGTGGGCCACCTTCCCGGCCGCAGCGGCCAGGAGATACTGTTCATCGCCCACCTGGACACGGTCTACAACACGCCCGGGGCCAACGACAACACGGCCTCGGTGGTCGCCATGCTGATGCTGGCCCAGGCCATGGCCAGGAAATCCCCGCTGGAGCGGGGGATCACGTTCCTGGCCACCACGGGCGAGGAGTACGGCAAGGCCGGGGCCGAGCATTACGCCCAGGTCCTGCGCCGCAGCGGCGGCTACAACAACATCCGGTTCCTGGTCAATGTCGACTCGGCCACCTGGGGCCCGGATTTCCAGATCTACACCTCCGACAGTGAACTCTGGCAACTGGTCCAGAAAATCGACCAGCAGCTCGAACTGCCCGGAACGCCGCGCCTGGCCGGGCCGGACGGGTTCGAGCTGGACGGCAGCCCGTTCCGGGAGACCGGGGCGCGGGCGCTGTATGTCAACAGCACGGGCTACGAGCTGACCCACCTCTGGCACCGTCCCGAGGACAAGCCCGAGACCGTGCCTGTCGACTGCGTGGAGAATTTCTTCCGCCTGATGCAGGAGTACCTGACCCGGATACAGAGCATCTGAGAGTAGCCCGTTCGATGCCAAATAGTTCGTTGTTTTATTGATTTTGTTCCGCTGTGAGTTTATACTGGAGGGCGATCACGGCACTGCCCACTGTCACCCGGAGCGCCCGCATGAGATGCCTGAGCGTACTTGTCCTGGTCCTGAGCGCCATATTGCATGGCTTGGCCGCAGCCGCGCCGGAGCCTGGCTCCGCCGCCCCGGCCGACACGTTCGATTACAGCCACCAGGAAAAGTACAACCCGCCGTTGCCCTCGGGCCTCGACACGC